>JBFJNB010000280.1:0-4554 GCA_041633655.1 Lysobacterales bacterium
GCAGGTGTTCGGCATCGACGACCTCGTCGGGGTATATCACCGCCAGGCGCTGGATCACGTTCGCCAGTTGCCTGACGTTGCCCGGCCAGTGATAACGCTTGAGTTCGCGCAGGGCCGCCTGCGTCAGTTCCAATCCGGCCTCGCCCCGGGCGCGCTGCCGCTCGATCAGCGACTCGACCAGATCGGCGAGATCGTTCAGGCGCTCGCGCAACGCCGGCACCCGCAGCGGGAAGACCGCCAGGCGGTAATACAGGTCCTCGCGAAAATGTCCTTTCTGGGTGGCTGCCCTGAGGTCACGATGGGTCGCCGCGATGATTCGGATATCCACGGCAATCTCATCGCATCCGCCGACCCGCTGAATCGTCCGCTCCTGCAGGACCCGCAGCAATTTGGCCTGCATCGAGGGCGGCATGTCGCCGATTTCATCCAGAAACAGGGTCCCGCCATCGGCGCGCTCGAACCGACCGACGTGCTTGCGCACGGCGCCCGTGAAGGCGCCCTTCTCGTGGCCGAACAGCTCGCTTTCGAGCAGCTCCGCGGGAATCGCGGCACAGTTGACCGCGACGAACGGCTGGTCATGGCGCCGTGAAAGGGCGTGTACTTTGCGCGCCACGACCTCCTTGCCGCAACCGGTCTCTCCGGTCACGAGCACGGTCGCCGAGGACCTGGCCACCTGCTTGATCAATCGCTCCAGGGCCCGCATCGGATCCCGGCTGGAACGCTTGGCTTCCATGCAGCGCCGGTCGGGCTGCGGCGGGTAGCCATTGACTTTGACGTAGCGTGGATTGTCGGTCGTGCTCTCGGCGGCGGCAACGCGGTCGATGGTCAACATCCTAGGCTCCTCACCCAAACAAACAGCTCCCCAGGGCTGTATATTGCCGCGTCTGTCCGCTGCTGAGTATCGTCCAAACTGACGAATTTCATGATCACCGCAGCCCCGCGATGTCACGGAATCCGTGACCCCCGCGTAGCGGGTCCACTGAATGCGACGCCCGGGAGGGGCTGAGGGGCGCATTGCCGGGGGAGACACCGAACCGGTGGCAGCCCGGGTTTCCCCGCGTGCGGCCCGCCGGAACGATGATTTCCGCAACCCGCGACCGTGACTCGGGGCCCCGCAATCGGTCCGTCAGTCGTCGATGGAGGTGATGCCTTCCCGAATCGCGTATTTGGTCAATTCGGCAATCGAGTGAAGGTCCAGCTTGCTCATGATGCGACGGCGATGGGTATCGATGGTGTTGACGCTCAGGTGGAGTTTCCCCGCGATCTGTCGGGTGCTCTTTCCCTGGGCCAGCAGACTCAGCACCTGCCGTTCCCTGCCGGTCAGCGGTGAGGAATCCGTCGCCGGCGGGTTGTTCAGCTTGGACAGATAGTCCTGCATCACCACGTCGGTGACTTTTGGGCTGGTGTAGACCTTTTCGGCGCGGACCGAGCGGATCGCGCCAACCAGTTCCTCGAGGGCTTCCGACTTCAGCACGTAGCCGGAGGCCCCGGCACCCAGCATCCCGGTGACGAAGCGCCGATCGGAGTGCATCGAAAGCGCCACGATCTTGATCAGCGGCAGCTCACCTTTGATCCTTTCGGTAGCGTCGATGCCGTTGAGGTCCGGCATCCCCACGTCCATCACCATCACATCGGGCACCAATTCCCGCGCCATTCGGACGGCCTCCTGGCCGGTGGAGGCCTCGCCGACGACCTCCAGGTCGCTTTCCCGCTGGAGCAGCGAACGCAGCCCCTGGCGCATGATGCCGTGATCGTCGGCCAGCAGAATACGGGTCTTCATTGCAGCACCAACTGCCCCGCCGTCAACGGGGCCTGCAACGGCGCGAACAGGCTCACCCGGGTTCCCAGACCGGACCCCGACGAGACCTCGAAGCTGCCGCCGATGAAATCCAGGCGCTCGCGGATGCTGAACAGACCGAAGTGTTTCATGTTCTTGCGCGATTCGAGAATCGACGTGTCAAAACCGACCCCATCGTCCGCAACGTCGATGCGTATCCCCTCGACGGTAAATTCGACGCGAATCTGGACCGCGGTGGCCGCGCCATGGCTCACGACGTTGATCAGCAGCTCGCGCAGTGAGCGGAACAGGATGGACGCGGTGTCGACATTTTTCCGTGGGGCATTTTCGGCATCCACGACCTCGAGTTCGAACCCGATCCCGTTTTCCTGGCAGATTTTTTCGCCGATCCACTCGATCGCTGCAACCAGGCCCAGATCATGCAGCACCGGCGGGCTGAGATCAAAAGTCAGGGTCTGGGCGTCGTCGATCGTCGTTTCGAGCAAATCGCGCATCTCCTCGATGCAGGCGCGCTTGCTTTCCTCGGACTCCGGCAGCAACAGCTCGCCGAATCTCATCCGCATGACCGCCAGGGTCTGGCCGATCTGGTCGTGCAGGTAGGTCGAAAAGCGCCGCCGTTCCCGCTCTTCGGTGCGCGTCAGTTCATGAGCCAGAGCCCGCAGTTGCCGCCGCGACTGATTCTGACTCTCCTCGGCCCCCGCGCGGGCGATCGCGCCGGCCAGCATTTCTCCGAACAGCCGCATCCATTGCACCAGACTGGATGGCCACTGGCGTTCATCGATTACCGTCGACAGGATCAGGCTGCCCACCAGCGAGTCTCCAAGCCGCAGCGGTATGCCCAATAGAGAGCGGGTACCGAGGTAGGAGAAGAGCTCGCGTTCGGCCGCCATTTCCTCGCCCAGTTCCTCTACCGTGGAAAAACTCACCAGCTCGCCCGCATTCGCGGCCCGGGCCAGAAACGGAACCTGGGTGAGCAACGACAACTGGGCAAAAGGCATTGCGGTGCCTTCCCGATTCCAGAAATGCAGCAGTTCGCCCACCGACTGATCCAGCCGGTAAAGCGAGATCCGGTCGATCTCCAGGGATTCCCCCACGCGCCTCAGCGCTTCCCGGATCTGGCCGTCGAGCTGGCCCGCGGAGGCCCCGACGAAACTGGCGGATACCTCCGCCACCAGGCACTGCATCTGCATGATCTCGCGCAGGTCCGTTTCGACCCGCCGGCGCGCGAGCACGCTGGCGAGCATCTCACCCAGAATCTGCAGCCATTCCGCCAATTCCTCCGACCAGGTGCGCTCCGATCGGACCGCCGCCAGCGAGAAGATGCCAGCGGGTGACCCGCCGACCTGCAGCGGGATCCCGATCATGGATTTGATCCCCAGAGCGGTGAAGGCCTCGCGCTCGAGCGACGCCTCCTCGGGAAGATCCTCGAAACTGGTGAACCGGAAGATCTTGACCCCCCAGCCGTTGGGAAAGGCCGATCGCCGGAGCTGCGGCACAGGGGGCGTTCCGCCGTCCCGATACCAGGAATGCGTCGCGGTCGCCAGGTCCCCGCAGATTTCGTAAAAGGTAATCCGGTCGATCGACAAGTACTCGCCGACCCGAGCCAGCACCTGGTCGACCCGTCGGTCCACATCTTCGGGCCGGCAACCGTAGAAACCCGCCGAGGCCTCGGCCACGATGCGCTGCAGTTGGCGGCTCGCCTCGAGATTCTGCTCCGCCTCCCGGCGCGCGGAGATGCTCTCGACCATCGCCAGCACGAACTGCTCCCCGGAAGGGTCGGGCATCACGCGCCCCGAGAAGTTCACCCACTCCGGGGCGCCGTCCTTGCGGACCATGCGAAATTCTCCGGATTCTCTGTCGATTTCGCCCTGGAGCATCCTTTTCTTCGACTCGAACATGCGCTCGAGTTCGTCGGGGTGCATGAGGTCGCGCATCCGCAGCGCGGCGAATTCCCGCCGCGAGTATCCGAGCATCCGGGACAGGGTATTGTTCGAATGCATCAGACGACCCTCGCGATCCAGCATCATGATCCCGATGGGAGCCTCCTCGAAGGCGGTGCGAAAGCGCTCCTCGCTCTGGGCCAGAACGCGGGCGGTGCGCTCACTCATCAATTCGGTGCTGGCGCGCGCTCCGAACAACTCCAGAATGTCGACCTTCAAGCGCGCCTTTTCCAGCGGCCGGCGGCCGCAGATCGACAGCACCCCGATGGGGGCGCCGTCGCGGGCCAGCAGCGGGATGCCGACGTAACTCCTGAAGTCCCCGCGCATGTGGGGATCCTCGGGAAAACGCTGGTCGGCATCGTCGCAGACCAGGGGGCGCCCGCGACGAATCACTTCACTGGAGGGCGTTCCGGTGGAATCGAACGCGGCGGACGGCGTGACCAGTTCGCCGTCGCGGTAGACCGCCAGCGTCCGAATCGCGTCCTGACCCTCGATGCGTTCTCCAACGAATGCAACGTCGGCATCCAGCACCTGCGACAGCTTGGCAACCAGCGCCTCGTAAAACTCCCTGCCGCTCACCGAGGACACGGATTCCACCACGCCGCGGATGGCCAGATGGGAACGCCGGGTCTCGGTGACGTCGGCGCAGACGATGATCCCCGCGATGATCTCTCCGGCGGCGTCTTCGACCGGGGCGCAGGAGATCGACGCCCACCGTTCCTGGCCGTCGGGGCGCTGAATCCTCAGCTCGAAATCGCGCCTGACCTCCCCGGCAAACAGCGCCCGGCACAACGGCGAGTCCTGGTCGATCCCGGC
>JBFJNB010000281.1:0-4519 GCA_041633655.1 Lysobacterales bacterium
AGATCGACGCCCACCGCTCCTGGCCGTCGGGGCGCTGAATCCTCAGCTCGACATCGCGCCTGACTTCCCCGGCAAACAGCGCCTGGCACAACGGCGAGTCCTGGTCGATCCCGGCGGTCCCCCCGGCGCGGGGAGGACCACCGAGGGGCAACTGATCCAGCGTCTCCTTCAGGCTTTCGCGGGTCACGCCGAGGATGTCCATCATCGCCTGGTTGGCCAGATGGATGCGGCCGTCGGGCGCCGCGGCGATCGCAATCCCCGCCGGCGACTGCTCGAGCGCCGCGGTCAGCAGCGAGCGGGTGTACTCGAGCTTGTCCCGGGCATTCCTGCGCTCGGTGACGTTGCGCCCGATCGCCTGGATCTCCACCAGGCGTCCCTGGTCGTCGAACAGGCCGGTGTCGCTCCACTCCAGCCAACACGGCTCTTCGTGATCTCCGGAAACCCGGACCTCGCTGACGATCAGCGGGTTGTCGGTGCTCAGAGCGGCGACATTGCGCTGGATCCGGGCGCGCTCCTCTGCTTCGAGTTCGCTCAGGAAGTTCGTCCCCAGGAGTTCCTCCTCGGGGCGCCCGAAGAAACGGCAATACGCCCGGTTCACGAACGTGCGCGTGCCGTCCGGCAACCATCTCAACAGCAGCTCGCGCTGGGCATCGACGACCGTGCGGTAGCGCTCCTTGCTGCGCCGCAGTTCGTTGTCTGCGCGCAACCGCTCGGAGATGTCGACCACGCTCCCGCGCACCAGCACGCGCTCTTCGTCGGGAATCCGAACCAGCCGAACCTCGCAGGGAACGGACTCCCCGGCGGCATTGAGGTGCACCCACGGAAACACCGGTTCGCCCCCCTCGACGGCTTTCTGGATCACGGCCCCGGCGGCAGTCGACGAGGCTCGCCCGTCCGGCTGATATGGGGGACTGACGTCGGCCACGCCCATTTGCAGCAGCTTCTCCGCCGGCCACCCAAACAGTTGCACCGTGCGTTCGTTGACCACGGTAAAACGATCCCGGGTCACATCGAGAATCATCAGCGCTTCCGGGGTATTGTCCATGCTACGGCGGAGCTGCCGTTCGCGGTCACGCAGGGCACCCTGCAGCTTCTTGAGGCGCCCCCGGCCCGCCAGGACGCCGATCCCAAGCAGCAAAGAAACCGCGGCGAGCACCGGCACGAGGAGGGTTTGGAGGCTAAGCGTGACGGATTCCATGGCTGGATTCGGGGACCAGGATCAGCGGCGGCCGAAGCTTCGCATTGTAGCGCCAGGCAACCGCGTTCGGCCAGCCGCGGGATGGTGGGCCTGCCGGTGCCTTAGGCGCTGCCGATTTCCCTGGACGGGGCATCGGGTGCAATGCGACCGTTGGCCCGGTAGCCATCGCCGTGCCCGCGCGAATGACCCAGCAGCAACCGGAAGGCGTCGCCCCGGGTTTTCAGGATCGCCGACATCGTGGCCCCGTTGACCAGGTTTCGGCGGCGGCAGTCCCGCAGCTCATCGACGAACCCGTCCCAGGCGCCGGTGCCCTCGAACGCCAGCTTCAGGTCGTCTGGTTCGGTCGTCGCCAGATCCTCCAGCAGGCGCCGCTTGACGCTCAGCAGGCCCTCGATTCCATCGACCTTGCCGGCTCCGAGCAGCCGGTATTCCTCGGCGAGCAGCTCCCGCAGATCGCCGAGCCGGGTCCTGATCTCAGACAGGCGGCTCACGAGCGCCTCATCGACCCTGCAGTACTTTGTCGATGCTGATCAGGGCGTCGGTGATGCGGTCGGTATCGACCTTGTACTGGCCCGACTCGATGGCTTCCCGGAGTGCCTGCACTTTGGCGACGTCCACGTCCGGCTCGGCTCGGGCGGCGGCAACCACGCGCTCGAGCTGCTGCGCGTCGGAGGTCAGCGTGACCTGATCGGCGGCCGCGGGCTCGGCGGCGCGTGGTTCGGCATCGCGGGCCTCCGTGGCGCCTCGGTCCAGGCGTTCGCCCACCCCGGTCACGGCCACGTGATTGGAAATTGGATTCGTCATTTTCGTCGTCTGTCCTCGCGTTGAGTCAGGTTATCGGCAACAAGCCACGGAACTTTAGGCGATCTTTCGCGACGTTCACCGGCGCTGGCCCATCCGAACCAGCCCCGGCCCGATGACTTCGCCGTCGAGGCGCCGGCGGTTGGCTGCTTCCACTTCGATCCGCCCGCCCATTGTACCATCGGTCAAGGCGCGGCCGGACGCTCGAACCTCCAGGTTGCCGGCGCTCGAGACCAGCGTGATCATCTCGCCGCGTCGAATCAACAGCGGCTGCCGCAGCATGCTCGGGGTAATCACCTGGTTCGGGCCGAGGGATCGAATCAGCTTCATTCCGAGAAGTTCCGCCGGCTCGGTAAAGAAGCCGCCGTTCAGCGCGCCGAGGTCGACCTCGCGCAGGGTCACGTCGGTCGCGTCCATCAGCGAGTTGCGCGGCAGCGCGCGGGCACTGACGACCACCGCCTGCCGCACCGTAACCCTTGCCTGCAGGTATACCTTCCAGGGCTTGGGGGCCGTGCAACGGACGCCCACGCTGGTGGGTCCGATCAGCCGCGACGCCGGGGCCAGGAATGCTTCCAGCGGCCGGGAACACGCCGACAGGCGCAGCCTTGGATCGAGCGGATCGATCTCCACCGCAACCAGCGGGCCGGACCGGGCGATCGCCTCGGCCTCCAGGAAACTCTGCGCGGCCCCGCGAAGGGACTCAAGATCCTGAATGGCGGTCAATCCGGCATCGGCAGCGGCGCCGCCCAACCCGAGCAACAATCCCAGCAACAGCCGGAATTTTGACACCGTAGCCGGCGATGACGGGAATCCGACGTTTCGACGGGTGGTTTCGGTGGGCATCTTGTCGCTCATGTCGTCAGGGCCTCGCGGGCGTTGCCGTTCAAAGGTGCCGGGGCGTCCATGCCCCGGTCGGGTTCTTCCGTGTTGCGCCAGATTCCGTTGGCGCCGCGGTAATTGCAGCAATGTTCGTGCCAGGTGCCGCGAACCCCGGGACCTATATATAAAAGGTGTCCGCAGACACGGCTCGGGTCCGCGCCACCGCCGAGGACCGGCGCGGCCAACGTCGAGAACCTCATTGAGCACTGGAGCAGCACCTCTCACTGACGCCGCGCGGGCCCGGCCCATGCCGGCCCGACCTTCCGCTTTGATGTTCGATCCGACGGACTGGCACGAGACTTGCTTAATTGTTCGTCAGGAAAATCGTGGACGGCCAAAATGATTCTGACCCTGGAAAACGCGCTCGGCATTCATCCCGCGGCCCTGGAGTTCCGGTCCGCTCGGGGAAAACTGCTGGCCGAAAATCTGGCCAACGACAACACCCCCAACTACAAGGCTCGAGACCTGAGCTTCAAGAGCGTATTGGAGGCTGCCGGCGGCAAGCGCCTGCAGTTGCAGCGCACCCATCAGGGGCACCTGGTGTCGCCGGACGACGCCCCGCTCGTTCCAAAATATCGGGTGCCGCTGCACGCCTCGCTGGACGGCAACACCGTCACCACCCAGATGGAACAGGCCGAGTTCACCGAGAACGCGCTGCGCTACCAGGCTTCTCTGATGTTCCTCAACCGCCGCCTCAGCGGCCTCAAAGCAGCTCTCAGTGACCAATGAGTGACCTTCGCATCTTCGCTATTTCGGGCTCGGCGCTCAGCGCCCAGAGCGTCCGCCTGAACACGATTGCCAGCAACATGGCCAACGCCGGCGTGGCCGGGAGTTCACCGGAGGAGTCCTATCGGGCGCGCTACCCGGTGTTCAGGACGGTGTCCGATCCCGACCTGGGAGGAGCGCGCACGGTCGACGTGGCGGCGGTCATCGAGAGCAACCAGCCGGGGGAGAAGCGCTATGCCCCGGACCACCCGCTGGCGGACGAGCAGGGCTACATCTACATGCCCAACGTCAATCTGGTGGAACAGATGGCCGACATGATCGCGGCTTCGCGCAGCTATCAAAGCAATCTCGAGGTCATGTCCACCGCCCGCGAATTGATGATCCAGACCCTTCAGTTGGGTCGCTAGGCAAACCCGAGGCACCACCATGCTCACCACTTTCGGCACCGAACTTCGCAGCGTGTCCCAGCTCAACGGCAGCGCCGGTCAGTCCCAGCAGCTGGGACAGTCGGAGTTCTTCGCGCTGATGATCGCGCAGCTTCGAAACCAGGATCCGACCAGCCCACAGGACGGCGCCGAGTTCCTCGGCCAACTGGCCCAGTTCGGCACCGTCAACGGGATCAGCGAGATGCAGTCCTCGCTCGAGAGGCTCGCCCTTTCCCTGCAGTCCGGACAGGCGCTGCAGGCGGCATCCATGATCGACCGCGAAGTCCTGATTCCGAGCAATCAGGCGTGGCTCGAGGAGGACGGTTCGCTGCGCGGAAGGGTCGAGCTGCCCGCGCCCACCAGTCAGCTCACCGTCCGGATCACCAACGAGGCCGGCGTCGCGGTGCGCACGATCAGCCTGGGCGCGCAGAACGGCGGCCCGGTCGATTTCAGTTGGGACGGCAACGACGCCTCCGGCGAGCCCGCGGCC
>JBFJNB010000282.1:0-4506 GCA_041633655.1 Lysobacterales bacterium
CCGCGATTGGCGATCAGGATGCGCTCAAACATCGGGATAACCGGGCCCTGCGCGGCGGTTACTCATCGGGCGGAGTCCACCGCGGCGGGCGTTTTTCCAGGAACGCAACGATTCCCTCGCGTCCCTCCTCGGACACGCGCAGCCGGGCGATCAGCTTCGCGGTCGCCTGGTCCAGTACGAGCTGGTTTTCGCGAGTGCGCCCGACCACGGCTCCGACCAGCGACTTGGCCGCGCGCAGCGCCTGCGGCCCAGCCTTCAGCAGGAAACCGATTTCCCGCTCGAGGGC
Organism: Lysobacterales bacterium; assembly: GCA_041633655.1. Classification (GTDB taxonomy): domain Bacteria; phylum Pseudomonadota; class Gammaproteobacteria; order Xanthomonadales; family SZUA-38; genus JBFGYD01. The sequence continues at coordinate 287 of JBFJNB010000282.1, forward strand.
CGGGTCCAGCTCCGCGGCCGGCAAGGCCCGGTGTACCAGTCCCAGCCGGCAGGCGTGGGTCGCGTCGAACACCTCCGCGGTCTGAAACAGCCGGCGCGCGTGGCGCTGACCGATCGCGGCGATCACGTAGGGGGAGATCACCGCCGGCACCAGACCGAGCTTGACCTCGGTCAGGCCGAAGCGGGCGTCCTCGGTCGCCAGCGCGACGTCGCAGCAGGCGATCAGGCCGACCCCGCCGCCGAGTGCGTTGCCATTGACCCGCGCGATGGTCGGCTTGTCGAAGAACGCCAGCTCCCGCAGCAGGTCGGCCATCGCCATCGCGTCGGCCTCGTTGCGCTGCTCATCCGCGGTCGCCATCCGCCGCATCCAGTTGAGATCGGCACCGGCGGAGAACGATTGGCCGGCACCGGTCAGCACCAGCACCCGCACCGAGGTATCGGCCGCCAGCCGCTCCAGCGCCGAGGTCAGCGCCGCGATCAGGGCATCGTCGAATGCGTTGTGGACCTCGGGGCGATTCAGGGTCACGCGTGCGACGCCGCCGGCAACGGCTGTCAGGACGGGGTCTGTCATCAGTTCACTCTCCGACCACGTTCGACCCGTCACATCCTGAACACACCGAAACGCCCGCGCTCGATCGGTCGGTTGAGCGCGGCCGAGAGCGCCATCCCGAGTACCCGGCGGGTGTCGACCGGGTCGATGATGCCGTCGTCCCACAGGCGCGCGCTGGCGTAATAGGGGTGCCCCTGCTGCTCGTACTGCTGACTGATCTCGGCGCGGAACGACTCCTCGTCGGCCGCTGGCCAGTCCGCGCCGCGCGCTTCCAGCGCGTCGCGCTTGACCGTGGCCAGCACCGAGGCCGCCTGCTCGCCGCCCATGACCGAGATCCGCGCGTTGGGCCACATCCACAGCATCCGCGGCTGGTAGCCGCGTCCGCACATCGCGTAATTGCCGGCCCCGAACGAACCGCCGATGATGACCGTGAACTTGGGCACATGGGAGCACGCCACCGCGGTGACCATCTTGGCGCCGTCCTTGGCGATCCCTGAGTTTTCGTATTTCTTGCCGACCATGAACCCGGTGATGTTCTGCAGGAACACCAGCGGGATGTTGCGCTGGTTGCACAACTCGATGAAATGCGCGCCCTTGAGCGCCGATTCGGAAAACAGAATGCCGTTGTTGGCGATGATGCCGACCGGGTAGCCGAACAGGTGGGCAAACCCGCACACCAGCGTCTTGCCGTAACGGGCCTTGAACTCCTGCAACTCCGAGCCGTCGACCAATCGCGCGATGACCTGGCGGACGTCGTACGGATAGCGGGTGTCGCGCGGCACGATGCCGTAGATTCCGGCCGGGTCGTAGAGCGGCTCGCGCGGCTCGGCCAGATCGAGGGGCATGGTCTTGCGCCGGTTGAGGTGCGCGACCGCCTCGCGCGCCAGCTTGAGGGCGTGGGCGTCGTTCTCGGCGAAATGATCGGTGACCCCGGATGTGGAGCAGTGGACTTCGGCGCCGCCCAGGGACTCGGCGTCGACGACCTCGCCGGTGGCGGCTTTGACCAGCGGCGGGCCGCCCAGGAAGATCGTGCCCTGTTCTTTGACGATGATCGACTCGTCGCACATCGCCGGCACGTACGCGCCGCCGGCGGTGCACGAGCCCATGACCACCGCGATTTGCGGGATGTTGTCGGCCGACAGCCGCGCCTGGTTGTAGAAGATGCGCCCGAAATGATCGCGGTCCGGAAAGACCTCGTCCTGCAGCGCCAGATAGGCGCCGCCGGAGTCCACCAGGTAGATGCACGGGAGGTTGTTTTCGGCCGCGATTTCCTGTGCCCGCAGGTGCTTCTTGACCGTGACCGGGTAATAGGTCCCGCCCTTGACGGTGGCGTCGTTGGCGACCACCACGATTTCCTGGCCGTGGACCCGGCCGATCCCGGCGATCACGCCGGCGCACGGGGCGTCGCCGTCATACATCCCGTGGGCGGCCAGCGGGGCGATCTCCAGGAACGGGCTGCCGGGATCCAGCAGCGCGCGAATCCGCTCCCGCGGCAGCATCTTGCCGCGTTTCAAGTGCTTCTGCCGCGCCTGCTCGCCGCCACCGGCAGCGGCCAGGCTCAGCTTTTCCTTGAGGTCGGCGACCAGCGCACGCAGGTGTTCGGCATTGGCCGCGAACTCCTCCGAGTCGTGGTCGACGTGATCGGCGATGACCGGCATGGCGCTAGTTTGCCACACCGAAAAGAGTCCAGAACCCCTTTTTCGGCAAAAAGATTCCTACGTGCTTTTCCCGGGGGCCTTGTGCTGGGACCGAGAATGAATACCCTTAGTGACCGTAGGCCGGTGGCCCACGCAGCACCGGACAACCACCAACACACGCGCCCTGGGGTCTAGCGGGCGCAAAACGGGAGGCAGTTTGAGATGAGAGTCAAATGTTCCGTTATCGCCGCGCTGGCCGTCTTCGGCGCGGGCGGCATCGCCCCAAGCGCGCTGGCGCAGGAGGGCGAGCCGGTGTTTGAGGAAGTCATCGTCACCGCGACCAAGCGCGAGCAGAGCGCCTACGATGTCCCGCTGGCGCTGAGCGTGTTTTCGGCCGGGGCGATCGAAAAGCAGGGGATCAAGGACTTAGTCGACGTCGGCAAATGGGTGCCGAACCTGAACGTGACCACGTTCTCGGCCGGCCACACCTCCTCGGCCAACCCGTTCATCCGCGGGATCGGGCTGCAGGACCACCTGATCACGACCGATCCCGGGGTCAGCGTCTACGTGGACGGCGTTTACCTGGGCCGGCAGGTCGGGCAGAACTGGAACCTGACCAATATCCAGCGCCTGGAGGTGCTGCGCGGACCGCAGGGGACGCTGTACGGGCGCAACTCCATCGGCGGCGCGATCAACATCATCACCCGCCAGCCGGGCGACGCCGAGGAGGCGAGCATCAGTCTGGAGGCGGGCACCCGCGGCCGGGTCAATGCCGACTTCTACACCAACCTGCGGCTGTCGGACACGGTCGCCGCGTCGGTGACCGGGGCGTTCAAGCACCGCAACGGGATCGGTGAGTTCATCAACCTGCCCAACGCCGAGGCCGACGTCGGCGAGCTTAAGGACATCGCCGCGCGCTTCGCGCTGAAATGGACCCCGACCGAGACCTTCTCCTTGCTGGTCGCGGTGGACGGCAACGACGGCGACAACGGTCTCAACCCGTACACGACCCTGATCGACGAGCTGCCCAACGGCGCGGTGTACGGCGCCGGCTACCGCAACTCGGACGTCGCGGGCGACCCCTACGACAACGCCACCGGCCAGCTCGACCAGACCCGGGTCACCAACTCGGCCTGGGGCATCGCGGTCACCGCCGACTGGGGCATCAACGACAACCTGTCGGCCAAGCTGATCGTCTCCGACCGCCATTCCGAGTACGAGAGCGGGCTGGACGATGACAGCTTCTTCGATAATTTCTTGTCGTTCCCGGAAACCGGCGAGGCCGATCAGACCTCGGTCGAGCTGCAGTTCAACGGCGAATACGATCCGTGGGACTTCGTCGCCGGTCTTTACTACTTCGAGGAGGACGGGATCAACATCCAGGATCCGTTCACGTTCAACGGGGGACCCGGCGACTTCCTGCTGGCGCAGGAGGTCGAGAGCGTGGCCGCGTACGCCAACGTCGGCTACAACGTCTCCGATCAGCTCCGCCTCGCGTTCGGGCTGCGCTACACCGAGGACGACAAGACCGCGCGCACCAACATCATCAGCTCGCTGATCGAGGAATCGGCCAGCCGCAAGTTCGACGAGGTGAGCTGGGACCTGTCGGCTTCCTATGAGATCGGCGACCGGTTGACCGCCTACGGCACGATCGCCAACGGCTACCAGTCCGGCCAGTTCCCACCGCGCCCGTTCTGCCTGTTCGGGTTCCTGGACTTCAGCCAGCCCGGGAACGTGTCGCGGCCGAACTGCTTCGCGGCCAACGACAACATCACCGCGACCAACTACGAGATCGGGATCAAAGGCCAGCCGTTCGACCGCCTGCAGATGAGCGTTACCGCGTTTTTCACCGATTACAAGGATCTGCCGTATCAGGTCAGCACTACCCAGGTGGGCGGTTTTGACACCCGCAACATCATCGTCGACCAGGAGTCGATCGGGCTGGAGTGGGAAGGCCTGTGGCGGATTACCGACCGCCTGGCGCTGCAAAGCTCGGTCGGGTTGATCGACGTCGACGTCGACGATCCGGTCGCG
>JBFJNB010000283.1:0-4483 GCA_041633655.1 Lysobacterales bacterium
CTGCAGGCCGCGCCGCTCCATCAGTGCGTAGACCTGGCGGAAGTGTTCCAGCTCCTCCTGGGCCAGCGCGATCAGGGTCGGGATCATCCGGGTCCGGTCCGGGTACTTGACGACCAGGCTCATCGCCAGCGCCGAGGCCTTTCGCTCGCAGTTGGCGTGATCGCACAGGAAAGCGTCGAAATCGTTTAGTATCGCGCCGACCCAGGCCGGGTCGGTGGGCTCCGCAAGGTCGATGGATCGCTTGGTCATGTCTTGTTCTCAGAATTCCCGCGTCTCGCGCTATCTCGCGCGGCACCAATTGTACCCGTTCCAGGTCGAACCGCCGCCGGCCGTCGACCTGGGCCTGGTCGTCGCCATCCCGTGCTACGCCGAGCCCGATCTCGAGACCACGCTGGAGTCGCTGTGGCGCTGCGCGCGCCCGAGACGCGCGTGCGAGGTGCTGGTGGTGGTGAACGGATCGGAAGCCGACGACCCGGCCGTGATCCAGCGCAACCGCCAGACGGTGGCCGAGGCGCGCGCCTGGGCGAGCGATCACGCCGACCCGCGGCTGGTTTTTCATGTGCTCGAACACTTGGCGCTGCCGCCGCGCGAACACGGCGTGGGCCTTGCCCGCAAGCTCGGGATGGACGAGGCGGCGGCGCGCCTAGCGGCGGCCGAGCGCGCCGCTGGAATCATCGTTTCGCTGGATGCCGACTGCACCGTCGACCCGGACTATCTGACCGCGATCGAGGAGCATTTCGACGCGGATCCGGGGTGTCCTGCCGCGTCCCTCTACTTCGAACACCCGCTCGCGCCGGGCACGGAAGGCGATGCGATCGCGCGCTATGAACTCCACCTGCGCTACTACGTGCAGGGGCTGCGTTACGCGGGATCGCCGTACGCCTTCCACACCGTCGGCTCGTGCCTGGCGGTCCGTTCGGGAGCCTATCTGCGCCAGGGCGGGATGAACCGGCGTCGCGCCGGCGAAGACTTTCACTTGGTCCAGAAGCTGATCCCGCTGGGCGGGTTTTCCGAGATCAACCAGACCACGGTGCGCCCGGCCGCCCGCGTATCCCGCCGGGTGCCGTTCGGTACCGGTCGCGCCATGGCGACCGGGGCCGGGGCGAAGCAGGCGACGTACGACCCGGCGATCTTCGCTGATCTCAAGGTACTGTTCGCCCGCATCGATCGGTTTCGCGAGCCCGGTTGCGGCGATCCGCTGGCCGGACTCGCCCCGGTATTGCGCGAGTTCCTGGACCGTCAGGGCCACGCCGCGGCGGTTGCCGAGATCCGCGCTAACACCGCCACCTGGCAGAGCTTTCGCAAGCGCTGGTTCCGCTGGTTCAACGGCTTTCGCGCGATGAAATACGCCAATTTCGCGAGCCGCGACGGATACCCGAGGGTCCCGGTGGAAGCCGCCGCGCGGCTGCTCCTGGAGGCGTTGGGGGATCAAGCGGTCGCCCCCGACCTGAGCGCCCTATTGGCGGGCTATCGACGCCTGGACCGGACTAGGTAAAAGCCCGGATTTCAGCCGCAACGGCGCCGTCTTAGGGTGGAATCAGGAGCATCGGCCTGGAGAAACGAGATGCTGGTAAAAGAGTTGTGCAAAAAAGAGACCGTCGTCGTCTCCCGTCACGCCCCGGTGGCCGAGGCGGCGAAACTGATGCGAAAATTCCACGTCGGCTCCCTGGTGGTGGTCGACGTCGAAGGCGATAGAAAACGCCCGGTCGGGATCCTCACCGACCGCGATATCGTGGTCGAAATCGTCGCCGAACAGCTCGATCCGGAAGAAATCGTGGTCGGGGACGTCATGAGCGACCAACTGGTTACCGTCGAAGAGGGCGAAGGCCTGCTCGAGGCGATCGCGCTGATGCGCGAAAGCGGCGTGCGGCGGGTCCCCGTGGTCGATGGGCGCGGACGGCTGGTGGGATTGATCGCCAGCGACGATGCGCTGGAAGTCATCGCCGGACACCTGGAGGATCTGGTCTGGATGACCGGTCTGCAGCAGCGCCGCGAGGCCGCCCGCCGGCAATGAATCAGCCGAAACCGGGGGTTCGGTCGAACCCCCGGTGGTCAGCCCCAACTAGTGGATTTCGAGCTTCCGCGGCGCGGTTTCGGGTTTCTTCGGCAGATGGATGCGCAGCACGCCGCGCTTCATCTCGGCGCTGGCCGCCGCCAGGTCCACTCCCGGGGGAACCGGCACCGTACGCTGGTACTGCCGGGACGAGATTTCCTTGCGCAGGAAGCTCGCGTCCTTCTCCTCTTTTTCCTCGACGTGGCGCGCGCGGATGCTGATTCGCCCGTCGGCTACCGAAATCTGGACGTCATCCTTGTCGCAGCCGGGCAGCTCGGCCCTGACCATGACTTCGTTGCGCCGATCGACCACGTCGATGTTGGGCAGTTGCGTGGTCTTCATCTGCTGGCGCAGTTCGTCGAAATCGGGCAGCGACCAGGACGACGCGCGCAGCGGCGAACGCATGAAGAAATCGTGAAACAGCTTTTCCAGATCCTGGAAATTGAAGTCGATCAGCGACGGCAGTCCGCCCCGTTCGACTTTGACCGGCACTTCGCCGGCGGCCGGCTTGCTCACCGGCGCCTTCCGGCGGGTGCTGCCGGTAGTGGTTTTGGTGGTTTTCATAACGGACCTCCCGACGATCCATTAACCACTCTCATCGTATGAACTGGCCCGCGTTTTTCCCATCCGTAGTTACACTTAAGCCGGGTCCGGGGGCTAGATCCAGTGGTGGCGGCGGAAGAAGGCGACCATGCCGCCGGCCAGCGCGAGCATGACTGCCCAAACGGAGAGGTACCCGTAGCGCCAGCCGAGCTCGGGCATGCTCCACGGGCCCGCTCCGGGGTCGAAGTTCATCCCGTAGATGCCGACGATGAAGGTCAGCGGAATGAAGATCGTGGCGATCACCGTCAGCACCCGCATCGTCATGTTCATTCGGTTACTCACGCTGGAGAGGTAGATGTCGAGCAGGCTGGCGGTCATGTCGCGGTAGGTTTCCAGGAAGTCCATGATCTGGATCGTGTGGTCGTAGCAATCGCGCAGGTAGACCCGGGTGCCGGGCTGAATCAGCCCACCCTCGTCGCGCAGTAACTGGTTGATCACCTCGCGCTGTGGCCACAGCACCCGGCGCAGCTGGATCAGCTCGCGTTTGATCCGGTGCACGTCGTCCAGCGTCTCGTGCGGGACCGCCGACAGAATGCGCTCCTCCAGCTCCTCGAGTTGCGCGCCGAACTCCTCCAGCAACGGAAAGCCGTGGTCCACGACCAGGTCGAGCAGCGCATACAGCAGGTAGTCGATGCCGCCGTTGCGGACCCGCGATTTCGGGTCCCTCATTCGGGTGACGATCGGCTCGAATCCCTCGTCCTCGGCGTCGCAGAGGCTGACCAGGAAGTTCTCGCCGACGAACAGGCTGACCTGACTCACGGCAACGCGCTCCGCGGTCAGCGAGGCCAGGGCTGCGATCACGAAGATCTGGTCGTCGAATCGCTCCATTTTGGGCCGCTGCCCGCTGTTGAGCACGTCCTCGACCGCGAGGTGGTGCAGCCCGAACGTGCGGCCGAGTTCGTGCAGCGCCTCCGGACCGACCCGGCCGGCCACGTGGATCCAGGTCGGAGCGTCGCTGCGCAGGTGCGAGACGCAGTCCTCTGCCTCTATATCCTCGCGGATCGTGATCTGGGCCGGATCGAAATCGATCAGGCGAATCTGGAATCGCCCCGCGAGCGCGCGTGGATCGGAGACCAGGGTTCCCGGCGCCGTTCCCGGGGGGTGATAGCGTTTGGTGAACAGGCTCATGGCGGGCACTCTCACTAGATGGGAAACGCGCCGATGGTACCGGAAATGCCCTGGCGCAAACGCGAGGCGTGGTCAAACGCGCTTTTTCGCGGTCCAATGGGGGCGTCCCGAACGATAGTGGGCAGCCGGATGAGATCGATAATTGGTTTTCTCGCCGCCACCGTAATGGCGATCTCCGCGGCCGCCGCGGTCGAACTGCACGCGATCGAGCGCACGTTCCGGCCCGCCGAGGGGCGGCCGTTCGAGTACCGGCTGGCGCTGGAGGAATTCGGGTTCCAGCGCGAGGGGAAACCGGGCGCGGTGATCCGGGTGTTGAGCTACCGCGCGATCGACCGGGCCGAGCGGGCGCTGACGTTCGTGTTCAACGGTGGCCCCGGTTCGTCGGCAATCTGGCTGCACATGGGCCTGCTCGGGCCGCGCCGGGTCGCGGTCGGCGCAGAGCCGATGGACGACGGCGCGGCACCCTATCCGGTCGCGGACAATCCGCAAAGCCTGCTGGCGGTGTCGGACCTGGTATTCGTCGATCCGGTCGGAACCGGCTTCAGCCGCGCGCTGGGCGAGACCGAGCCCGCGGCCTACTGGGGCGTGGACGAGGATGCCGCCGCAACCGCCGCGCTGATCCGCCGGTACTTGTCGGTCCACCGGCGCTGGATGAGTCCGAAGTACCTGATCGGCGAAAGCTACGGCACCTATCGGATC
>JBFJNB010000284.1:0-4480 GCA_041633655.1 Lysobacterales bacterium
GGCGAGGCAGCCGCGGCCGGCCTCGTCGACCCCGGCGATCCGCCGCCGGTCGGGTTCGCCGCTCACCGGCGCTCCACCAGGGCCGCGATCGCCGCCGCGGCGCGCTCGCCACCGCCGCCTTCGAGGCCCCGGTGCAGCTCTTCGAATCGGGCCCTGAGCGCGGCGCGCGCGGCGTCGTCGCCCAGCAGACGCAGCACCGACGCCGCCAGCGCCGACGGGTTGGCCTGGCTCTGCATCAGCTCCGGCACCAGTGAGTCGCCTGCGAGCACATTGGGCAAAGCATAGCGCTCGATCTTCAGCAACCCAAGCCGCTTGACGATGAAGTGGGTCAGGGGGCTGATGCGGTAGGCGACCACCATCGGCGTCTTGCACAACATCGCCTCCAGCGCGGCGGTTCCGGAGGCTATCAGCGCCACCTCGGCGGCGGTCAAGACCTCCCACGCGCGGCCGTCGTGGAGGCGTACGTCGAGACCGGGGGCGTGGCGTGCCAGCGCGCGCTCGAACAGACGCCGGGTCGCCGCGGTGGCGCAGGGAACTACGAACTTAACGTCGGGACGCACGGCGGCGATTCTCGCCGCGGCCCGGGCAAACGGGCGCCCCAGGCGCTTGAGCTCGGTCACGCGGCTGCCCGGCAGCAGCGCCACGGCAGTGGAGCCCCCGGGTATCCCCAGCTCGCGCCGAGCCAGCGCGCGGTCCGGTTTGAGGGGGATCGCATCAGCGGCCGGATGGCCTACGTACTCGGCCGCGGCGCCGTGCGCATGATAGTTGGCCGGCTCGAATGGAAACAGGGTCAACACCAGGTCGGTCGAGCGTCCGATCGTGCGCGCCCGGCCCGGGCGCCAGGCCCAGACCGAGGGACTGACATAGTGCACCGTGGTCACCCCCCGCACGCGTAAGCGTCGCTCCAACGACAGATTGAAATCCGGCGAATCGATGCCGATGAACGCATCGGGAGGGTCGGCCAGCACCCGGCGTCTGAGTCCGCGGCGCAGCGCCAGCAGCCGCGGCAGGTGCGCGAGCACCTCGGCGAGCCCCATCACCGACAGCACCGCGCAGTCGTGCCAGCAGTCCAACCCCTCGGCGCGCATCCCGGCGCCGCCCACGCCGGCGAAGGAAGCGTTTGGATAGCGCTGCCTGAGCGCCGCAATCAGCGCCTGTCCCAGCCGGTCGCCCGAGGCCTCGCCGGCGACCAGGACGAACCGCCGCGCCGTTGCCACTGCCGATACCCGCGGGCTAGCGCACGATGCTGCGCTGCGAGTTGCGGATGAAATCGACCATCGGCTGGATGTCGGTCGTGTCCGGGGCCAGTCGCTCGAGGCTTTCGAGCGCCTCGCTGAGCTTGAGCCCGTTCTTGTACAGGACCTTGTAGGCTTTTTTGATCAGCGCGATGCGCTCGGCGCTGAACCCGTGGCGGCGCAAGCCCTCGCTGTTGATGCCCCGCGGCGCGGCCATCTTCCCGGCGACCGTCAGGTAGGGCGGTACGTCGCGGTTGATGATGCTCCCCATCGACGTGAACGCATGACTGCCGATGCGGCAGAACTGGTGGACCAGGGTGAAGCCGCCGAGCACCACGTCGTCCTCGACCACCACATGGCCGGCCAGCGAGGCGGCGTTGGCGAAGATCGTCGAGTTGCCGACGGTGCAGTCGTGGGCGATGTGCACGTAGGCCATGATCCAGTTGTCGTTGCCGATGCGGGTCACGCCCCCGCCGGGGCCGGTGCCGCGGTTGAACGTGCAGAACTCCCGGATCGTGTTGCGGTCGCCGATTTCGAGCCAGGACTTCTCGCCGCCGAACTTCTTGTCCTGCGGGTCGCCGCCAAGGCAGGCGTGCGCGTGAATCCGGTTGTCCCGGCCAATCCGGGTCGGCCCCTGGATCACCGCGTGCGCGCCGATGGTTGAGCCTCGGCCGACGGTCACCTCGGGCCCGATCACCGCGAACGGGCCGACGCTTACGTCGCCGGCCAGCTCCGCCCCCGGATCGACCGCCGCCCGCGGATCGATCATTTATCGCCGCTCCGCTCGGCGCACAGGATCTCGGCGCTGGCCACCTCCCGGCCGTCCACCGATGCGGTGCATTGGTACTGACCCATCTTGCGCAGCATCCGTTTCTGATGGACCTCGATCAGCAACTGATCCCCTGGTGTCACCGTCTTGGTGAACCGGGCGTTGTCAATCTTGACCAGGTAAAACAACGGGTTGCGGGTCGGCGTCTGCTCCACGGCCAGCTGCGCCAGCACCCCGGACGCCTGCGCCATCGCCTCCAGGATCAGCACCCCTGGCATCACGGGGTAGCCGGGAAAGTGGCCGTTGAAGAACGGCTCATTGATGCTGACGTTCTTGATCGCCTTGAGCCACTGATGGAGTTCGTAGTCGACCACCCGATCGATCAGCAGGAACGGGTAGCGGTGCGGCAGCAGGCCGGAAATGCGCTCGATGGTGACGCTTCGGTCGCGATCTGGTGCTGATTCGGGCATCGGCTCATTCCTGTTCGAGTTTCTTGATCTTCCTGGCCAGCGCATCTAACTGGCGCAGGCGCACCGCGTTGCGGCGCCATTCCCGGTTGCTCTGCAGCGGCGTACCGGAGGAGTACTCACCCGCCTCGCGGATCGGGTGGGTGACCAGGCTCATCGCGGTGATGGTCACGTGGTCGGCGATTTCGAGGTGGCCGAGAATACCGGCTCCACCGCCGATCAGGCAATAGCGACCGATTCGGGCGCTGCCGGCCACCGCGGCGCACCCGGCCATCGCGGTGTGGGCGCCGATGACGACGTTGTGGCCGATCTGGATCTGGTTGTCCAGGCGCACGTCTTCCTCCAGCACCGTGTCGTCGAGCGTGCCGCGGTCGATCGTGGTGTTGGCGCCGATTTCGCAGTCGTCGCCGATGACCACCGAGCCCAGTTGCGGCACCTTGAGCCACCGGCCTTCGCTCATCGCGATCCCGAAGCCGTCCGCGCCGATCACCGCGCCCGGATGGATCTGCACCCGGCGACCGAGCCGGACCCCCCGGCACAGGGTGACCCGCGCACCGAGAAAGCAGCCGTCGCCGACTGTCACGTCGCGCTCGACCACGCATCCCGCGCCCACGTGGACCCCGTCGCCAATCCGCGCGCCGGCCTCGACCACGACCCCCGCGGCCACGCGACAGTCGGCGCCGATGCGCGCCGACGTATCGATCTGGACGCTCGGGTGGACGCCCGGTTCGAACCTCCGCGAGGTATCGAAGCCGGCGGCCGCGCGCGCGAAATCGGCATACGGGTCGGAGCTGATCAGCACCGCCGCCGGGCACTGGTCCGCGTCGGCCTCGGACAGCACGACGATCCCGGCGCGGGTGGCGGCGAGGAATCGCCGGTAGCGGGGGTTGGCCAGGAAGCTCAAGTCCTTAGGTCCAGCGCGTTCCAGCGTAGCCAGCCCGCGGACCGCGGTCGCCGGATCGCCCCGGAAAGCAAGGCCGAGCCGGGTGCCAAGCTCCTCCAGGGTCACGTCGGCGGTCATCGCGGTCCGGGGGAGTCCTGCGTGGGGGTTGCGCGCTCGAACGACTCTCGCAGCCGCTCGAGCAGTTGCTCGGTCAGGTTGATCGCGTCGCTGGCGTACAGCGCCGGCCCCGGGATGATCAGGTCATAACCGCTGTCCTCGGCGAAGCGGCGTACGATCTCGTAGATCTCCTGCTCGACCCGCTGGCGCTGCTCCTGGAGCCGGTAGTCCAACTCCTCGCGCAGGTCCTCCTTGTCGCGTTGCACGTCGCGCCTCAAGCCCCGGATCTGTCGCTCCAGGGTCGAGCGCACCTCCTCGCTCATGACCGCGGCATCGCGGATCAGCCGTTCCTCCAGCTCGCGCAGTCGCTTCTCGTTGGCCTCGATTGCCTGGTTGCGGGGTCGAAACTCGGCATCGAGCTGGTCCCGCGCGATCTCGATCTGCGGCGCGTTGCGCAAAAGCTCCTCCCAATCGACATAACCGATCTTGGTCTGGGCCTGCGCCGGAGCGACCGCCGCAAGCGCCGCCAGCAACAGGCCTGTCAGGGAGCTAGCCCGCATGTCGCATGAGTGCACAGTTAGAAGAAATTACCGAACGCAAACTGCAGGGTTTCGGTTTCGTCGCCTTCCTTGTCGTTGAGCGGCATCACCAGGTTGATGATGACCGGGCCCACCGGCGCCTGCCATTGCAGCGAGAACCCGGTCGAGTAACGAATGTCATCGGCGTCGAACGCATCCAGATTCGCGTAGACCTGGCCGAAGTCCAGGAACCAGGACAACCGGGTGTTGTTGCTTGCCTCCGCGAACGGGATCGGGAAGTAGATCTCGGCCGATCCGGTGAAGCGCAGGTCACCCCCGATCGGCCGCCCGAACTCGATCCTCGACTCGCCGTCGGGGTCGTCCGGCGGCGGCGGGATCACGAATTCGACCCGGGGCCCCAGGGTGTTATCCTCGAAGCCGCGCACCGAGCGCACCCCGCCGGCGAAGAAGTGCTCGTAAAACGGAAGCCC
>JBFJNB010000285.1:0-4479 GCA_041633655.1 Lysobacterales bacterium
ACCAGCCGCGCCGAGACGATGCTGCCAACCGAGCCGCCGGGGCCCTCGGCGATCAACTGACGAGCCTGCGCGATCTCGTCCGGGTCCGAAAGCGGCAGCAGATAACTCTGGTTGCGTTCGATGGGCGGGATTTCGGAGACCACGAACCAACGGGTCTCGTCGCCGGCCCCGGCGGTGGACAGAAAGGCGCACAGCACGACGCCATGCAGCCGGAACATCGGTAGTTTCCGTTGCATGCGCTTATTGTGCCGAACGCGCTTTGCGGTGGCGGTGCGTCGATTGACCGTCTCGCGCGCCGCACCGGGCCCGGCCAAAGGCCGGCCGGGTGAACAAGACCTTTCTAATCTCCCGCGAAGATCTCGGCCGCCGGGATGGTCCGCACTCTGGCCTCGTCGAAGCCGAGCTTCAGGGTCGAGATGACCGCGTCCTCCTCGGCCAGTTCCGGCTTCGGCGTGTTGTACTCGATCGGCGAGGGCGCGTCCGAGACCAGCCGGTTCTCGAGGTCGGCCGCGTCGGCGGTCACGAACACGAACTTCACGGCGTCGAGTTGGAGCTGCTCGTGGATTACCCGGTTGACCTCGGCGACGGTAAGCCGCGCCAGTTCCCCGCGCACGTACTCGGTAAACGCCGGGGTCCCGTAGTAGTCGCTGTCGAGCCGGTAGCCGAGCTGGCGCGACTGGGTCTTCAGCAACAGGCTGGCGTACTTGTCGAGGAAGTTGCGGGTGGCCTCGAAATCTGCCTCGCCGATGCCTTCGTCGAGCAGCTTGCGAAGCTCGTACATCGCCACCCGGGTCGCGAAATGCGCGTCTGAGTTGTTTCGCAGCGGGCGCAGCCAGACCTGGAAGATCTGCTGCCGGCGGCCCAGGTTCGGGTCGGGCTGGAACTGGAACATACCGCGCGGGAAATACTCGACGTAGGCGTAGTTGCCGTAGTTCATCCCGCGCGCCTCGCGGATGCGCAGGTAGAGGTGCGAATTGGAGCTGCGGTGCTCGCCCAGCCACGAGCGCGCCAGCCACAGCGCGACCCAGCCCGGATCCCCGCGCTTGAGCGTGATCGGAAACCCGAACGAAACCGCGACCGCCGGGGTCTGCTTCTCGATGATCAGCGCCTCGCGCCCGTCGATCGCCGGCGGCGCGGGCAGCGCCACCGGCCCCCCGCCGCCGCCCGGCAACCCTGCCAGGGAGTCGGCCAGCCTGCCCGGATAGTCCTCCGGGTAACCACCGGCCAGGCCGAGGGTCAGCTTGTCGCGGGTGTAGTGCGCCGCGTGGAACGCCTTGACGTCGTCCAGCGTGATCGACTCGACGTCGCGCGCGTGGCCGATGTTGAGGCTGCCGTAGGGATGATCCGGGCCGTAGATGAACTCGTACAGCGCCTCCTTGCCAAGTTCCTCGTCGTTGTTGCCGACCAGGTCGGTGCGGATCGTGTTCACGGTCTGGGTCTTGATCCGCTCCAGGTCTGAGTCGCGCCAGCCCGGGGTCAGCAGCTGCTCCAGCGCCAGCCGCGACCAGGCCGCGAGGTTGTCCTTGTGCACCGTGCCGGACAAGCGCGTCATCTCCTTGTCGACCTGGGCCGAGAAGTCGGCCGCCATCGGGTACATCGCCTGCTGGATTTCCTCGATCGTATGCTGTTTCGAGCCGGCGTCGGCGACCATCGCCGCGGTCACCGCGGCCAGCCCCTTTTTGCCGGGCGGATCGAACGCGGCGCCGGTGGCGAACAACAACGCGACGTCGACCAACGGCGAGCTCTCCGAGCGCATCTCGACGGTTCGGATCGCGGCGGTCGCGGTCTTCGCGCGCGCGCGCTTGACCCGCTCCTCGAGCGGCTCGTAGGCGTCCATCGCGGCGATCGATTCGGCGTTGGACAGCGTCAGCAGCACCAGGCCGGAGTCGTTGAAATAGCGCTCGGCGACCCGCTTAAGATCGGCCGGGGTCAGGCCCGCGTAGCTCTGGTACAACTCGTTGATCGTCTCCGGGGTGCGCTCGAAGTGGACGTAGGCGGCCAGGATCTCCCCGATCGATTCCGAGTTGTCCATGCGCGCGGTAAACCCGTAGCGAAGGCGCGACTTGGTGTCCTCCAGGCGCTGTTCGTCGACCGCCTCGGTGCGCGCCGAGGCCAGCGTCGCGGCGATCTGGTCACGCACGTAGTGCGCTTTTTCCCCGTCGACCAGGCGCGCGGCGATCAGCAGCAGGTTCGGGTCGATGCGGTCGGGGAAGTAGGTCCACAACTGATCGACGACCTGCTCGCGGATCACCAGCCGCTGATACAGATCGGAGGACTCGGAAAAGTAAAGCTGCGAGATCACGTCCACCGCCGGCATGTCGATCGCGCGCGGATCGAAGGCGGGGCCGCGAAACGCGAACATGACCCAGGGCTGGGTCGGAGCCTCCCACTGCACGTGCTCGTAGACCGGGCCCGACGGCGCCGGCTCGACCGGAATCTCGACCGCATAGCTGCCGCGCTCCCAGTCGCCCCAGTGCTCGCGCACCAGCTCGAACGCGGCCTCCGCGTCGAGGTCGCCGACCAGGATCACGGTCGTCTTCTCGGGCCGGTACCACCGATCGAAAAACACCCGGGAATAGTCGAGCTGATCGGGCATCTGCTCGATGTCGGCCAGGAATCCCATCGTCGTATGACGGTAGGTATGGGCCTGGAACGCAACCTCGCGCAGGCGCTCGAACCCCTTCTGGATCGGGTTGGAGTAGTTCTTCAGGTACTCCCCCTTGACCGCCAGCGCCTCGGTGCGGAACTGCTCCTCGGTGTAAGACAGGTTTTTGAACCGGTCCGCTTCGATTTCGATCACCCGCTCCAGGTCCGCCTTGGTGAAGGTGATGTGGTAGTTGGTGTAATCGTCGGTGGTGTAGGCGTTCTGGTCGGCGCCAGCGTTTTTCAGGATCTCCTTGTAGACCTCGGGCGGAAAACGCTCGGTGCCGCGAAACATCATGTGCTCGAAGAAATGGGCGAATCCGCTCTTGCCCGGCTCGACCTCGTTGCGCGAGCCGGTCTGCACCGGGATCTGCAGGCTGACCACGTCGGGATAGTCCGTCGGCACCACGACGACCCGCAGCCCGTTGTCCAGATCCCGCATCAGATACGGCAGCTCGAAGATGCGGTCGGCGCCGGGTTCGTCGGCGTCGGCGCCTTCGGCAAAGGCCGGCGCGGTAACCGCGCACAGCAGCGCGGCAACGATGACATGGACAAGCGGCATGGTGGTCTCCGGTCGGATTTGAGCGCAGCGCAGTATAGGCGATTTCGATCGCTCAGATGCTGTGCTCCTGGTCATGCATCGGACTTGATCCAGGTCAACTTGCGGCCGGATAAAAGGTGTGAAGGATTGGCGAGTAGTGCCACCGCGGATAGAAGGCAGCGCCGAGGATATGCTCTGCGGTTCCTGTCGGTTTGTGCAGCGACCCCGGTGCGGCGGGCCGTGACGCCCGCCCGGTGGACAACTTCGGTCCGGCCTCCCGGGCCATGGACCCCCCTTTTTCGCGAGGATGATTCGATGCGCGCTTGCAGCATTCAGATGCGAACGTTGGTGCCGGCCTGCCTGGCCGTGATCGCGGCGGCCGAGTTCATCTGGCGCGGCCAGTTGGCCGACGGCGGCCAGTCGGCTGGAGATAACGGTGCCCGCATCGGCCTCGACGCGCATCCAACGATGGAACCGGCGGACCGTCGCTGTCAATTGGCCACCGTGTGTGCCTAGACTAGCCGCCCGTAACCGACGTTGGAGCGAATCATGAACACCCGAAAGTGGCGCTCCGCACTCGGCCCTCACCTGGTCCCGGCGCTCGTCCTTGCGGTGTTGCCGCTCGCCGCGGCGGCCGTCGAGACAGCAGAGATCGAGTTTCCGACGTCGTGCGACGCGTCCGTTCAGGGCCGGTTCAATCATGCGGTCACGATGCTGCACTCGTTCGAGTATCCGGAAACCTCAAAACTGTTCGCCGACATTCTCGCGGCCGATCCGGATTGCGCGATGGCCCGCTGGGGTATCGCGATGAGCATCTGGCACCAGATCTGGGCGCCGCCCTCGGTAGCCGAGTTGGAGCAGGGGGCTCGGGTCCTAGCGGCGACGGCGGGGATGGAGATGACCTCGCGCGAGGCCGGCTACATCGACGCGATCAAGAGCTTCTTCTCGGACACCGATCCGCTGACCCACGGTGAGCGTTCGCGGGCCTACCAAGGACGGATGGCGGCTCTGCATGCCGAACACCTGGACGACCCCGATGCCGGGGCGTTGTATGCCCTTTCGCTGTTGGCGACCGCGGATCCAACCGACAAGTCGTACGCGCACCAGTACCACGCCGCCGGGATCCTCAACTGGATCCGAGAGACCCGTCCCCGGCACCCCGGCGTGCTGCATTACATCATCCACAGCTACGACTACCCGGGCCTGGCGCATCTGGCCCTGAGCGCGGCGACCGTTTACGCGGAGGCGGCACCCGAGTCGGCCCACGCCCAGCACATGCCGTCGCACATCTTCAC
>JBFJNB010000286.1:0-4471 GCA_041633655.1 Lysobacterales bacterium
CACCGCCATGATCGCCCCGGTGCCGTAGCTCATCAGCACGTAGTCGGCGATGAACACCGGCACCGGCTTGCCGTTGAACGGGTTCTTGAGATGCGCGCCGATGAACACGCCCCGCTTCTCCTCGGAGCGCTCCGCGTCGGAACGGCGTGCCGCCTCGGCCACGAACGCGGCGACCTCGGCGGCGCGTTCGGGCGCGGTGACCCGCTCGATCAGCGGGTGCTCCGGCGCGAGCACCGCATAGGTCATCCCGAAACTGGTGTCGGGACGGGTGGTGAACACGATCACCTTGAGATCGTCGGCCAGCGGCTCGCCGTCGGGATCGCAGAAGGCCATCTCGAAATCGGCCCCCTCGGAGCGCCCGATCCAGTTGCGCTGCATGGTCTTGACCGCGTCCGGCCAGCCGTCCAGCCGATCCAGTCCGTCCAACAGCTCGTCGGCATAAGCGGTGATCTTGAGAAACCATTGCGGAATCCGGCGCTGCTCCACCACCGCGCCGGAGCGCCAGCCCCTGCCATCGATGACCTGCTCGTTGGCGAGCACGGTCTGATCCACCGGATCCCAGTTGACCGTCGCCTCGCCCCGATAGACCAGGCCCTTGGCCATCAGGCGCACGAACATCAACTGTTCCCAGCGGTAGTACTCGGGCCGGCAGGTGGTCACCTCGCGGCTCCAGTCGTAGGCGTAACCCAGGCGCTTGAGCTGGCCGCGCATCTGCTCGATGTTGGCGTAGGTCCACTCGGCCGGCGGGACGTTGTGCTTGATCGCGGCGTTCTCCGCCGGCAGCCCGAACGCATCCCAACCCATCGGCTGCAGCACGTTTTTGCCGCGCATTCTCTGAAAGCGGGAGATCAGATCGCCGATCGTGTAATTGCGCACGTGACCCATGTGGAAGGCGCCGCTCGGATAGGGCAGCATCGACAGGCAGTAGAACTTCTCGCGACCGGGATCCTCGGTCACCTCGTAGGCGCGCGCACGCTCCCATTTCTGCTGGGCGCGGGCCTCGACTTGCTGGGGATTGTAGGGCGTTTCCATCGTCGCGATGCTAACCGATCGCCGGGCGGTCCTAAAGCCCCGCGCCACGGGAACCAAACCGGAGCCGCCCCAGTCCAACGGACAGGCGACGCGGATGCGTCGTAATCTTCTGATTCATGGTGAAAAACTTGAAAACCAAATGCTGGATCGCGGGCCCGATGCTAGCCCTGTGCGCGGTGTTTGCGGCGCCGCTGGTCGCTGCCGAGGACCCGCCCGAGACGTTGGAGCCGACCGCGGACCGCCGACCGGACGTGCTCTACGGCGAGCCGGTGAAGCGGATCTATGCGCCGAAGATCGACAGTTGGGCGGTGGTCGACAACCAGCGGCTGGTGCTCTACGCGACCCCGTTTCGTCCCTACCTGGTGACCCTGAAGCGCCCGGTCAGGAACCTGCGTTGGGAATACAAGATCGGGCTGAACAACCGTTCCAGCTACATCGACGCCAAGTTCGACCGCATTTACGTCGACGGCTTTCCGTATGCGATCGAGCGGATTGAAAAACTAGAGCGCGAGACCGCCCGCGCGCTGCTCGGTCGGGACCGCAGGGACAAGCCCGAAGCCGACGAAGGCGAGGAGCAGGACGCGGAGCAAGAGTCGGCCGACGAGGACGATGCCGCGGCGGAGGGCGGCTGACGCCGGGGCTGGCGGCAGCCAATCGCCGGGTTTCAGTCGGCGCGCTCGAACCGGAGCGAAAAGTAGACCGGAACCGCCATCGAGATCGACTGAAGACCGGCGATCTCGCGCAGGGCTTCGACCCCGTCGGCTACCCCCAGCGTCTGCGCGTTGAGCAGGATCGGCGCCAGCGAGGTGACCTGCAGCGCATCCTCGCCCACCCGGCTGATCTGGACCTGAACCGCAAGCGGGGTCTTCTGGCCGCGAAAATCCAACTCCGCGCGGACCTCGGTCGAGGCGGTCTCCCCGTTTTTCAGTTCCGCGAACGCGGCCGGATCGGCTCGACCGCGCACGCGCGCGACCGGATACTCGGGCGCGTCCAGCACGTGTTCGCGCATCCGCTCATCCCGGATCGGGATTTTGGTGTCCACGCTGGCGGCAGCGATGGTCAGTTGAAACGCCCCGCCCGCGTCGATCGAGCCGGCCAGCTCGGTGAAGCGGTGGGCCTCGGCCACGTCGACGTTCTTCAGCGAAATGAAGCCGAGGCTGGATTGATCGTTCGCCAGATGCCAGTCGGCGGCCGGGACCGAAGCGGCCACCAGCAGCAGCAGTAGTCCGATCGGACCGGTGCGACGCGATGTCATGTTCGAACTCCTTGGTCAGCGCTGCAGAAAATACACCCGCGGCACCAAATAATCGACCTTTGGCGTACCGCTGACGTATCGTATCGCCGATGAGCAAGCTGGAACGGCTCTACCACCTGCACGACATCCTGAGCCAGCGGCGCACCCCGATCGGGCGCCAGGCGCTGATGGAGGAGCTCGGGTGCTCCCAGGCCACGCTGTACCGGTTGATCGCGGACCTGCGCGACCACCTCGGCGCGCCGCTGGAGCAGGACCCGGAAACGCGCGGGTTCTTCTACCAGCGCCACCCCGGCGTGCGCACGTTCGAGCTGCCCGGGATCTGGCTCAGCGCCGAGGAGCTGCAGGCGCTGATGTCGGCGCGCCAGATCCTCGCCCGGGTCCAGCCGGGGCTGATGGAGGACGAGCTGAAGCGCCTGCAGCGCCGGATCGAGAATCTGCTCGACGAGAAAGGGCTCGACCGGGGCACCCAGAGCCGCCGGATCCGGATCATCCACCAGGCCAGCCGGCTGGTCTCGGGCGAGCGCTTCCGCCCGGTGCTGGCGGCGCTGATCGAACGCCGGCGCCTTAAGATCGTCTACCACGCGCGCGGCTCCGACGAGCGCACCGAGCGCGAGATTTCGCCGCAGCGCCTGACCAGCTACCGCCACAACTGGTATCTGGACGCCTGGTGCCACCTGCGGGTCGGCCTGCGCAGCTTCGCGCTGGAGCGGGTTCTGGAGGCACAGGTCACCGACGCGACCGCCCGGGAAGTCGACGAGGCCGAGCTCGACGCCCATTTCACCAGCGCCTACGGAATTTTTTCCGGCAGCGCCAGAAAGCGCGCGGTGCTGGTCTTTTCGGCCCGCAGCGCGCGCTGGGTTGCCGACGAGCTGTGGCACTCGCGCCAGGAGGGCCGCTGGCTGGACGACGGGCGCTACCAGCTTCGCCTGCCGTTCGGGCGCAGCGAGGAGCTGGTCATGGACATCCTGCGCTTCGGGCCCGAGGTCGAGGTGCTCGCGCCCGAGTCGCTGCGGCGTGAAATTGCTCAGCGGGCCGCCGCGACGGCGGCTTTATACCAGGCCAGGTAAGCGCGCGCGGTCCGCTCCGGCGCCTCGATCATCGGCAGGTGCCCGACGTCCGCCATGCGCTCGACCCGGGCCGAAGCCATGACCGCGGCCAGGATCCCGGCACCGTCGGGGTGCAGCACCCGATCCTGATCGCCCCAGACGATCAGCGCCGGCTGAGTCAGTCCCGCCGCCAGGGTCTCTGCCGGTGGCGAGCGATAGCGCAAATCCGCGAACATCTCCCGGTATTGCGCCTGCCGCGCGGCCTGGCGCCGCCCCAGGTGCCGGCGCACCGGGTACGGGATGAACGGGCGCTCGACGAACATGTACTCCAGGGTCTGCTCGAACCCGGCCGCGGTCGCCGGAATCAGCGGGTTGGAGCCGCCGGCGGCGATCTGCTCCATCATCTCGCTCAGCGGCGCGGCCACGACCCCGGCCGGGGCCAGCAGCCACAGCGAACGGACCTGCGCGGGTCGCTCGCGCGCCAGGGCCAGGGCGATGTAACCGCCCATGGAGCTGCCGCCGACGTGAACCTCCGCGAGCCCCAGGCCATCGAGCAGCCGGCCTACCCGCGCCGCCTGGGTCTCGATCGCGTGGTCGCCGTCGGCGACGTCGGCGTGATCACCGAAGCCGGGCAGATCGGGCACGATCAACCGAAAATGCGGGGCCAGGTGCGGAGCGATCCGGACCCAGTTGTCCTTGTCGGCGCCGAAGCCGTGCAGCAGCAGCAGCGGCTCGCCACGGCCGCCTTGTAGCAGCGGCCAGATCCGGGCGTCGACTTCGACGCTACCCGGTTCCAGACCGGCCCGGTGCCGCTCCCACGCCATCGCCCCGCGATAGACCGGGCCCGGCGCGAGCCAAGACAAGACAGCGATCGCTACTAACCCGAGCAAGACCGCGGCCAACAGCCACTTGAACCACTTTCTCACGTTTTGATAAGCCACCGTATCAGCATGTAGCCGATGAACTCGACGGAGTATCGCATGCGCCGATCCGATCAGTTGACGCTGCGCCGGGACCTCAGCGGCTTTTTTCTGTGCTGGATGGGCGCGGCCAATTTCCTCTGGCTGGTCACCCCGTGGCTCAAGCCGCTGGCGTCCAGCCTGGGCCAGCCCTGGGTCTGGACCACGCTGATTCCGGC
>JBFJNB010000287.1:0-4444 GCA_041633655.1 Lysobacterales bacterium
GCCGACGACGCGCATTACATGGGCGGTTGCCTGCTCAACGAGAACCTGCAGTGGGGCGCGATCCTGATGACCTATGCCGCGCTGCCGCCGGACCCCGCGATCGTCGGCGCGCGCTGGCGCGAGATGTGGCTGGAACGGCTCGACCGGATCGAAGCCTTTCCCGCCATCTGGATGCAGCATCCCTGGCGGGACCGCTACTGGAAGCACGGCTCGGTGTGCGAGGACTACGGCGAGATCCGCTGCCCGGTGTACGCGATCGGCGGCTGGGCCGACGGTTATTCGAACGCGATCCCGCGCCTGCTGCGGGGCCTCAAGGTCCCGCGCAAGGGCCTGATCGGACCCTGGGCCCACGTGTTCCCACACCGTGGCTTTCCGGGTCCCGCGATCGGGTTTCTGCAGGAGGCGATCCGCTGGTGGGACCACTGGCTGAAAGGGCGCGACACCGGAATCATGGACGAACCGGCCTATCGGGTCTGGATGCAGGAAAGCGTGCCGCCGCAGCCGCAGTACGAGCACCGCCCGGGCCGCTGGGTCGCCGAGGACCGGTGGCCGTCGCCGCGCAGCGTGCGCCGCCGCTGGTATCTGAATCCGGGGCGGCTCCAGGACCGGCCCGAGGTCGGCGCCGGCCTCACGCTCAGCTCACCGCAGACCACCGGGATCGCGTCGGGCGAGTGGTGCGCGTTCGGCGCCGACGGCGAGATGCCCCTGGACCAGCGCCAGGACGACGGGCGTTCGCTGGTGTTCGACGGCGAGCCCCTGAGCGCGCCGCTGGAGATTCTCGGCGCGCCGGTGGTCGAGCTGGAGCTGTCGGTCGACGCCCCGGTGGCTCTGGTCGCGGTGCGCCTGAACGACGTCGCTCCGGACGGCGCATCGACCCGGGTCAGCTACGGGCTTTTGAACCTCACCCACCGCGACGGCCACCACAAGCCGGCGCCGCTGGTCGCGGGCCGGCGTTACCGCGTTCGGATCGCGCTCAACGACAGCGCCCACGCGTTCCCGCCCGGCCATCAGATCCGGGTCGCGATCTCGACCTGCTACTGGCCGATTGCCTGGCCGTCCCCGCAGCCGGTGACGCTGACCCTGTACCCCGGCGCCGGTACCCTGCAGTTGCCGCTGCGCCCGCGCGCCCCCGACGACGGGCGGCTGCGCGAGTTCGACCCGCCCGAGGTCGCGCCGGGATCGCGCCACGCGCCGCTCAAGCCGCTGCCGTTCAAGCGCACCGTCCAGCGCGACCTGACTACCGACGAGGTCATCTACACGCTGTCCAGCGACGGTGGCGAGTTCGGCGGGCACTCGCTGGCGCGGCTGGACGAAATCGACCTGGAACTCGGCTACAAGCTCAGCAAGTGCCATCGCATCCGCGAAACCGATCCGCTGTCGGCCAAGACCGAACTCGCCCAGGAAGTTCGGCTTCGGCGCGGGGACTGGTCGCTCAGGATCGCATCCCTGGTGCGACTCTCGGCCGCGGCCGACGGGCGGACCCTGAACTTCGAGGCGCGGCTGGACACCTGGGAGGGGGATGGCGCCGAGGCTCCGGTGCGCAGCCGGACCTGGGATCTGGTGATCCCGCGCAAGCTTTTTTAACCGGGCACCTGGGTGGACCCGACCCGCGCCTCGGCGCTCGCCAGGATCAGGCGCAGCAGCTCCGGATAGTCGATCCCGTCGAACGCGGCCATCTTCGCCAGCTTCGCCTCCTTGCTCCAGGCCGGGTTGGGGTTGACCTCCAGCAGCCGGATCACCCCGTCGGCGCCGGTACGGAAGTCGAAGCGGGCATAGTCGCGGCACTGGAGCCGTGCGAACAGCCGCTCGGCGTGGCCTTTCATTGCCTGGAGCTGCGCGGTGCTGAGCCGCGCCGGACGGATCCTGACCTCGCCGTAGGGGTTCTCGGGCCCGGTCTTGGACTCGAACGCCAGGATCGGCGGCAGCGCCTCCGGCAGCGCTTCGTAGTCGACTTCCAGCGGCGGGAACGCGCGCAGCCCGAGCCCGGGGTTGCCGATGAGCGCGATCCCGTATTCGGTGCCGGAGAGAAACTCCTGCCACAGCGCGTCGCGGCCCGGCAGTGCGCTGCGGAACCAGTCCAGCAAGCGGGTGGCTTGAGCGCGCTCGTGGACCACCGAGTCGCGGGTAATGCCGACGCTGCCGTCGCCGTGCACCGGCTTGATCAGCGCGGGGTAGAAGTCCGCGCCGGGCGGCGGCGGCCGGCCGCCCTGCAGGTAAACCTCGCGCGGGACCGGCACCCCCAGCTCATCGGCGATCAGGCGCACGATGGCCTTGTCGTAGCTCAGGACCATGCACGCCGGCGGCGCGCCGGTGTACGGGACTTCGTTGAGTTCCAGCAGCGCGGGTACGTGCAGTTCGCGCGTGGCGATGTTGCCGAAACCGGTGTCGCACAGGTTCAGCACCAGGTCCGGGCGGTGCTCCCGGATCCGGTCCAGCAGCCGCGCGTGCTCGGACAGGAACTCGAAGCGGTAGCCGTCGAGGCTCTCTAACGCGGCGCGCATCGCGGCGTGCAGCGCCAGGTCCTCGTCGTCGTAGCCGCCGCCCCACTTGGTCGGGTCGGGCAGGGCATGGTCGCCGGTGATGACCAGCACCCGGCGCCGGCGGTCCGGCGCCGGTCGGGCGGGATCGTTCATCCCGCTAGCTTAACCTGGGTCGGACTCAGCGGGGCAGGTTTTGGTTGAACTCGAACTCGGTCGAGGTCACGTAGGCTTCGAGGCGCCGGAGCCGGTGTTCCAGGTCGCGCATCTTGTGGCGGACCTCCCCGAAGGTGGCCGACGGCGCGTGGCTGACCGACTGCCAGAACTCCTTTTCCTCGTCGTCGCGGTACAGTTCCTCGGGCTCGCGCGGAATCCGGATCGTCGCGACCAGGTAGGAGATCACCACCAGCGGCATCAGCGGGGACAACAGTGGCAGCACCGTCAGCAGCCGGATCCAGAATACCGGGACGCCGAGGTAGTTCGCGATCCCGGCGCAGACGCCGGCGACCCAGGCCCCCCGCGGATCGCGATACAGGCGTTGGGGCTTGAACCTCTTCGGGCGCCGGGTCATTCGCGGCCCCTCCAGCCCGGCGCCTGGGCGTCGAGGATGCGCTCCAGCGTGTGGATCCGCTCCTCCATCTTCTTGGCGCTCTCCCAGACCTCTTCGAGCATCGTCTCGTCCTCGGGCGTCATGCCCTTGGCGCTCTTGGCCTTCGCGATGTAATGGCTGAGGATCCAGATCGGCGCGACGACGGCCAGAAACAGAATACCCCAGACTTCCAGTGCCGCTCCCATGACTTAGCTCTCCTGCTTCGGTTCCGATTCGCCCTTGGCCGCCGGCTTGCCCTTGATCCGAGCCTTCAGTTCTTTCAGCTCGCGGTCGATGTTCTCGTGCCTTTCCAGATCGGCGATCTCCTCCGACAGCGGTTTGTTGCGTCCCAGATCCAGCGATTCGGCCTCAGACTCGACCTGGTCGATTCGGCGCTCGGCGTGCTCGAAGCGCGCCATCACCTCGTCGATCTGGCGGTCGTGGATCTGGGTGCGCACCTTGAGCTGAGAGTGCGCGGCCTTGTGCCGCATCGCCAGCGTGCGCTGACGGTTCTTGGCGTCGTTGAGCTTGGCCTGGAGCTTGCCGATGTCCCCGTTGAACCGCTCCAGGCTGCCGTTGATCACCTCCAATTCGCGCCGGATCGCGTCACCCCGGTCGTTGACCTTGGAGCGTTCCACCAGGGCGGCCTTGGCCAGGTCCTCGCGGTCCTTGCGCAGCGCCAGTTCCGCCTTCTGCTCCCAGTCGATCGCTTCCTGCTCCAGATAGGTCAGCGCGCGGCTGCGCTCCTTCTTGTCGGCGATGGCCTTGGCCGCCGCCGAGCGAACCTCGACCAGCGTATCCTCCATCTCCTGGATCATCAGGCGCACGATTTTTTCCGGATCCTCCGCCTTGTCCAGCAGCGAATTGATGTTGGCGTTGATGATGTCGGTGAGTCGCGAAAAAATACCCACGGGGTTCTCCTGCAATGATGATGTCTCGCCCCGATCCATACACGATCCGTGCCAACGTCCCCGCGGCGGCGCCGGGCCCCCCCCGGCGCGGCTCTGCGGAGCGCGGGAGCGATGACGGCGGGGAACTTTTCCACTGAGTGTGGTCAATCAGACCAAAAATTGGTTATTGTTCGCCGTCCGCAACGGCTTCAAACGGATCGCCCGGTTCAGTACAATAGCGGGCTTTTTGCGGAGGCGCCCCCGGGCTCGCCCCATATTAACTGGAGAAATTGATGATCTCGAGAATCGCGGCAATCGTCGTGGCCCTGGCCGTCACGCCCCTGGCTTCTGCCCAGGAGTCCGGCCAGGACAAAGAGAAGCTCAGCTACGCGATCGGCTATCAGTTCGGTACCGACATCCGGATGCGCAAGATGGATGTCGACTTGAACACCGTCTTGGAAGCGATGCGCGACGCAACCGCGGAGCGC
>JBFJNB010000288.1:0-4443 GCA_041633655.1 Lysobacterales bacterium
ACCTCTTGTTCGCGGTGCTCGACATCGACCAGGCCGAGCGCCGCAAGCGCCTGCGCGAACGGACCGAAGAACTGGAAGCCAGTCTCGCCGCGGCCGGCACTCCGGGCTATTACGGGGAGAATCCGTCGATGCTGATTCCGCCGGTGCTGGAGACGATCTCGGCATATTGGCAGCAGATGAAGACCCTCGTCGATCTGGGGCTCAAGGGCGACCAGGACGAGTTCGACATCGACCAGCTGCTGCGCTCGCAGCAACGCCTGATCGAAGAGATCCTGCACCTGACCTCGCTGCTGACCGGTCGCTGACCCCGGTCCCTCGGGGGCGCGGCCAATCCGGTGGCGGGACCGTCGATGCCCGCGATCCGCCGCGCCGCGCCCGGGGACCTGGAGTTCCTGCTGCCGCTGTGCCGGCGCTATTGTCTGGCCGACGACCACCCATTCGACCGAGCGCGCACGCTCCGCGGGCTCGCTCCGCTGCTCGAGAACGATCGCTACGGACTGGTCTGGATCGCCGAGGCTCACGGCGGCGCGCTCGCCGGCTACGCGGTGGTCACCTGGGGGTGGTCGGTCGAATCCGGCGGCCTGGACGCGCTGCTGGATGAGATCTACACCGAGCCGCGCAACCAGGGCATCGGCTCGGCGCTGCTGGACGCGATCGAGGCCGACTGCGCCCGGCGCGGCTGCGCCCGGCTGTTTCTGGAAACCGAGCGCGCCAATGAGTCCGCCCGCCGCCTGTACCGCCGCCGCGGCTACACCGTCGAAGACTCGATCTGGATGAACCTGAGCCTTTGATCGCATCGAATGGAGATATCAGGGCCATCCACGCCAGATTGCGGCACCCAAGCGACCGCCGCCGCACCAGCCGATCGGCGTTTCGGCCCCGACGCCGCAAGAACTTACTCGGCCCATCCTGGGCCTCGCCCTGCGGGCCTGCTGCGCTTGCGCTTCGCAGTTCAAAACTGGTCCCGGCAGGGCAGTTGCAGAGCGTTGGGACGCGCCGCACGGCCTCCTCGCGGCCGCTGGGCGGGTGGTGACGGCTTCGGTTGGATGAAGGTCCGGCTCCGGTGACGCCGCTTCTTCGCCTGCGGCGAAACCGCAACGCCCCCAGAGCCTGGCCCGTCAGGTCACGTGGCCTCGGACGGGGCAAAACCGAAACCCGAAGGAGGCCTGGCCCGTCGAGTTCAGCGTCGGGAGTTGGATGTGGCTCCGCTTGGTCGCCGGATCACGGCAGGTTCATGGCGCGGATGCGGTTTCGCCGCAGGCGAAGAAGCACCGTGACATGAACCGATAGGCGTTTCCACGCCGGCTGGGTAAGAACTGGCGCGCCCGGAGAGATTACTCGCACATCCTGTGCTCGCCCTTCGGGCCTGCTCCGCTTGCGCTTCGCAGTTCAAATTCGCTCCCGGCGAATTTGTCGAACTCTGCTTGTCTATTGTCGGGAGTTCGAATGAGGACGGCCGGTCGCACTGCCTTCGCGAAGCCGCGGTGGTGGACAAAATTTTGGCGCGCCCGGAGAGATTCGAACTCCCGACCACCTGGTTCGAAGCCAGGTACTCTATCCAACTGAGCTACGGGCGCTTGGAATGAATCGAGCCGGTCCTCAGCGCACCGACAGCGCCGCCGCCAGGGAGGTGATCCGCTTGCGCTGCATCTTCAGCCGGTACTCCAGTTCCCTGATGCGGGTGCGGAAAAACGTCTTCTCCCAACGCTGACGCAGTGCCTCGCGGGCGGTCTGGACCCGCTCCTTCTGCAGCGCCTGCCATGCCTTGACGGTCTCCAGGAACTGCTGGTATTCGGTGTCCAGGGTTTCCTTCCACCGCGCCGCGTGTGCGTTGGCTTCCATCCGCGCCTGCACCCGACGGAATTCCGTGTGCAGCCGGGCGCGCAGGATCCGGAACTTTGGCACCCGCTTCAAACTCGTGGCCAGCCCGAAGAACGAGCACAGCGCAACGAACCACTTGTTGATGTCGAATTGCCACCAGCGCACGCCGTTGCGGTAGTCGGTCTGAAACTTGTGGTGGAAGTTGTGGTAGCCCTCGCCGAAGGTGAACAGCGCGATGAGCCAGTTGTCGCGTGCCGAATTCTCGTCGCTGTAGGGCCGGCTGCCCCACATGTGCGCGAGCGAGTTGATGAAGAATGTCACCTGGTGGTTGACCACCAGCCGCAATACGCCGGCCAGCAGCACCATGCCCCAGAACTCGCCGGTCGCCCAGCCGATCGCCGCCGGCAGCCCCAGGTTCATCAGCCACACCAGCGACCAGTAATGCTTGTGCTGCCACGCCACGATTGGATCGCGCTTGAGGTCGTTGACCCGCGAGAAATCCACCTCGCAGGACGGGTAATCGCGCGTCATCCAGCCCATGTGCGCGAACCAGAACCCGCGCCCGATCGAATATGGATCCCGATCGTTGTCGTCCACGTACTGGTGGTGCACCCGGTGGCGCGCGCACCAGACCAGCGCCGAGTTCTGCAGCGCGAGCGCGCCGCCGAGCGCGAAAAAGACCTTGAGCGCCGGGTGCGCCTGATAGGTCCGGTGCGACCACAGCCGGTGATACCCGCCGATGGCCAGGCCGCAGTACAGCCAGAGCAGGGCGGCGACGACCCAGGCGGTGGTGGAATAGCCGTGCACGAATCCGTACCACGGGACCACGATCACGGCCACCGAAATCGTCGCGATGAACATGATCACGACGGGCCAATTGACGGGAATGCGGTCAGGGGCTTGGTTGTTTTTCACTGTTGATCCTGGATTCCAAGTTCGTGAGCGTCCATCGGCCGGCTCTTGCTGGCCGCCGCGGACCTCGGGATTCTCGATAGACCCACCACGCCGGCGGTGTCGCTCGCTGTTTGCCCGCACCGCCCGTGCCCGCCGCAGTCGGCCGGGCTTTTTCGAGCCGCGCGACCGCGTGATCTTCCCGCGGCTCGCTCCAAGGACCGACTATCATCTCACAATGTGGGCCGGCGGGCACTGCCGATCGTCATTTAGCCACAAAGCGCAACGCGACGGAAACCCGGGGCGAAGTGCCAGGCGCTCGAAACCGGCGCGGCCGACGCGTACGTGACCCGGTTCACGCCGACGGCTGTGGGCGTCCGTATACTGGCCGGCATGCCTTCTGCCGCGCGCACCGCCGTTTTCGCCGCCGCCGTGCTGAACCTGGCCGCGCCGCTCGCGCTCGCCGGCACCATCGACTACGACATCGTCTACGTGCGCCAGGCGCGCTTCGGCGATGCGGTCAATACGATCTGGCCCGAGGTCTTTCACCCGGCCCGGCTCGATCCCGGCGCCGACCTGATGCTGCTGCATCCGGACGGCAGCGAGGAAGTGCTGGTCGACTGTACCGACTGCGGGGTCACCGACCCGGTGATCTCGTTCGACGGTCAATACGTCTATTACAGCCTGTTTCACAACCTGCAGCCCGCGTTCCTGAACGGCCAGCGCGGCGACCTACCGCACCTGGGCGCGGACATCTTCCGGATGAACCTCAGCACCCGGGCGATCGAGCAATTGACCCACGGCGAGTTCACCCCGCTGACCGGGGCCGGCAACTGGGACGAATCCAATCCGCTGAATCCGCCCAACCAATATAATCGGCTCGGCTACGGGATCCTGAACCTGGGACCCATGCCGCTGCCCGGCGGCAAGCTCGCGTTCACCTCCAACCGCAACGGTTACATCCCGACCGCGAGCTTCACCAACCCGACGCTGCAGCTCTACGTGATGGACTCAGACGGCGAGAACCTGGAGGCGATCGCGCCGATGAATATCGGCAGCGCGTTGCACCCGACCGTGCTCGCCGACGGGCGCCTGATCTTCTCCAGCTACGAATCCCAAGGCGTGCGTGACCGCCGGGTCTGGGCGATCTGGTCGATCGAGCCCGACGGGCGCAACTGGGGGCCGGTGGTCAGCAGCCTGACCGCGCCCGAGGCGTTTCACTTCATGACCCAGTTGAGCAGCGGCAACATCGTCGTCGAGGCCTATTACAACCTGAACAACAACGGCTTCGGGGCGCTGTTCGGGCTGCCGCTCGGCCCGCCGCCCGGTACGCCGCCGTTCTATCCCGCGTTTCCGAGCCTCAATCCCCCGATCGACGAGACCCGCAGCTTCGGCCCTACGACGTTCCGGTTTCCGTTCACCCCCTATGGTTACCATGCGCTGACCCCGATGACCCACATGCAGGACAATGCCGCGCCGATCGGATCCGACGGGGTAACCCGGGTGGGCAAGTTCACCCACCCGTCGGCGGCACCGGACAACGACCTGCTGGTGGTCTGGACCCCGGGTCCGGCCAACGATCTGAACCGGCCCACGACGATGCCGCGCTACGACGCCGGGCTGTACGTCATTCCCGCGGCGCAGCCGGTGTGGGATCCGGCCGAACTGGTATTGATCAAGAACGACCCGGCCTACAACGAGGCGTGGCCGCGGGCGGTCGTGCCTTACTCG
>JBFJNB010000289.1:0-4442 GCA_041633655.1 Lysobacterales bacterium
GCCGGCGGCGGGCGAGTCGGTTTGGGCGGGCGGATCGGCGGCGCCGATCCGGCCTCCGCCGCCCGCGCCGGCGGCGGCGCGGTGAGTCCGACCGCGCGCTTGGCCGCGGCCGGGGCCGATACCCGGCCGCTCGCCTCATCGGCCAACAGGTCCAGGTAGCCGTCGATCGCCGCGACCAGCGTGGCCGCGTTTCGGAACCGGTCCCCCGGCTGCTTGGCCATCATCCGCTCCACCAGCGGTTGCATCAGAGCCAATTCTCCGGGCAGCCTGGGGATCGGATCGTTGACGTGGCTCAGCGCGATGCCGATGGACGTCCTCGCATCGAACGGCACCTTCCCGCTGAGCATCTCGTAAAGCACCACGCCGAGGCTGTAGATGTCGCTGCGCAGATCGACGTTGAGCGCCTGGGCCTGCTCCGGGCTCATGTAGCAGGGCGTGCCGACCGAGGTGCCGGCCGCGGTGATCTTGGTTTCGGATCCGATCCGCTTGACGATCCCGAAATCCGCCAGCACCGGGTGGTCGGGACGGGTAAACAAGATGTTCTCGGGCTTGATGTCGCGGTGGACGATGCCGTGCTCGTGCGCGTGGCCGAGCGCGTCGGCGATCGCGCGGATGACGGTCAGGCTGCGCTGCGGGGTCAGCGACCCCTTGTGGATGAGCTGTTTGAGGTTGCCGTGGCGCGCCAGCGTCATCGAGTAGTAATCGCAGCCTTCGGCGCGGTTGACCTCGAAAATGGTCACGATGCCGGGATGATCCAGCGCGGCCACCGCGAGCACTTCCTTGCGAAATCGCCTGATTCGCTCGTCGTCGGTAGAGAAATCCGGGGGCATGATCTTGAGCGCCACGTGGCGCTCCAGCGTCAGGTCCAGCGCCTCGTAGACGTCCGACATGCCGCCCGCTCCGAGCTGGCGGACGATCTGGTAATTGCCGAACTTGGAACCCGCCTGGATCAACTGCCGAATCACTGCCGGGAATCAACCGGGTCCAATTCAACCGCAAACGAACCCGCTTTGCACCTCCCACCGGCACGGTTATCATGCGGTAAAGCCCAAATGAGTCCGTGACGACGATGCCCTCATGGTTCGAACAGGAAATCACCCGCCTGCGCAGCGGCAAGAACGGCGGGGACGGCGGCGACGACGATCTGAGCCGCGAGCGCGACGAGTTTCGCGCGCAGTTCGAACACGCGATCAAGGAAACGGTGTGTCCCGTCCTCGAGGCTTTCGTCCACGACGCCAAGCGCCACGGCTTTCCGGCGGAAATGGTCCGCGAAGAGGACTCCAAGGGGCGGCTGCGGGCGGTGGCGGTCCATCTGCTGGCGGTCGAGGGCGCCGAGCCGACCCCGCTGGCGCTGGAGACCTGCACCTACAAGATCGCGCTGCAGATGAGCACCCGGCGCCTCGCGCACATGATGAACTTCCAGAACCGGCGCAACCCGAGGGTCGGCAACCAGCACGACTTCCGCGGCCTGGATTCGCTGACCCGGGAGTCGGTCGAGGAAAAGCTCAAGCGTTACCTGGAGCTGTCGCTCGCCTACTGCAGCGCTCCCCCGAGCTTCTAGTGGCCTGTAACACTCAAATTATTACTACCTGCGCGCGCCTCGAACGCGATCGCGGCGTTGCTCCTCCTCCCGTGGGGCCTGCCACTGCTCGTCGTTGCGCCTTGCCCTCGCGCCCGATCCATCACGCAGCCAATAACACTTTGAGTGTTACAGGCCACTAGTTCATTTTGGGGTCAACCGGACCGCGCCATCGACCCGGATCGTGGTGCCGTTGACGTACCGGTTGGTCAGGATGAAGCAGCAGGTCTCGGCGAATTCCTCCGGCTGGCCGAGGCGCTGCGGAAACGGAATCGACGCACCCAGCGCCTGCTGAACCTCCTCGGTGAGGCCGTCGATCATCGGGGTCCAGAACACCCCGGGTGCGATGCTGACCACGCGCACGCCGATGCGGGTGAACTCTCGCGCCAGCGGCAGGGTCATGCCGACGACGCCGCCCTTTGAGGCCGAATAAGCGGCCTGACCGATCTGGCCCTCGTAGGCCGCGATCGAGGCGGTGTTGACGATCACGCCGCGCTCGCCGTCGGGCCCCGGCTCGTTTTCCTGCATCAGCGCCGCGGCGGCCTTGGCCAGGTTGAAGGTGCCGATCAGGTTGATCCGGATCACGTTGTCGAAGAACTCCAACGGCATCGGGCCGTCCCGTCCCACCGCCCGGGCGGCGCCGATGACCCCGGCGCAAGAGATCGCGACGTTGACACCGCCCATCCGCTCGCGCGCCTGGTCCAGCGCCGCGGCGACCGCGTCCTCCGAGCGCACGTCGGTTTTCACATAGTGACTCCGGTCGCCGAGTTCGGCGACCGCGGCGGCGCCCTTGGCGTCGTCGATATCCAGCAGCACCGCGTCGCCGCCGGCCGCGATCAGCCGCCGGGCCGCCCCCAGCCCCAGTCCCGACACGCCGCCGGTGATGACCGCTTTGACATTCTCAAGCTCCATGCTCAACTCCTTTTCGATTGTTATCAGTTTCCCGGGTAAGCTGCGGGTTCAGCTCCACCAGCAGCGCGTCGGCCTCGACGAAATCCCCCTCGACGGCGTTGATCGCCGCGATCGTGCCATCCACCGGCGCGCTCAGGCTCAGTTCCATTTTCATCGCTTCCATCACCAGCACTTCCTGACCGCTGATCACGGCGTCGCCCGGTCGGGCGCGCACGGCGACGATCCGCCCCGGCATTGGCGCGATGATCCGGTGATCGGCGTCGGCGTCGCTGGCTTCGACCGCAAACGGGTCCTCCGCCAGAAGGTTCAGCACCGATCCGCCGTCGTTCACCTGCAGGTGGGGCAGGCGATGCACAATCGCGGTACGCCGCCCGGCGCCATCGAGGCTCCAGATCAGCGCGCCGGCCTCGATTCGGGCCCCGCGGACCTCGTGCTCCTGGTCGTTGCGGTGCAGCCGGTAATCGCCGCCGGCACCATAGGCCGACAGCGGATAATGGGCATCGCGCTGGCACAGCGACACCACCCGCCGGCCGCTGTGGCCGAGGCGCCAGCCGTCGGCCAGCGCCCACGGTGAATGGGGATCGCTACCGGTCCGCTGCGCCGCGCGCTCGCTCTGCTCCTGCTCAATGAGCACCACGACCGCGGCGGCCAGCAGCGTCTCGGCGGGGGGTTCCTGCGCCGGCGGCAGCACCTGATCGAGGCGCCGGTCGAGATACGCGCTGTCGATCGCGCCTTCGGTGAAGCGCTGGCTGGCGAGCAGCCGGGCCAGAAAATCCAGGTTGGTCTCGAAGCCGGCGATCGCGGTGGCGCCGATCGCTGCGCGCAGGCGCGCCCGCGCCTCGCCTCGGTCCGCGCCGAAAGCGGTCAGCTTGGCGACCAGCGGGTCGTAATGCACGCTGACCGAATCGCCCTCGCGGATTCCGGTGTCGACGCGCACCCCGGGCGGGAACTCGAGCCACCGGGCGGTGCCGGTCGAGGGCAGGAAGCCGGCCGCCGGGTCCTCGGCGTAAATCCGGGCCTCGATCGCGTGGCCGCGGGCGCGGATCTGGTCTTGTTCGAGCGGCAGCGGCTCTCCGGCGGCAACCCGCAACTGCCACTCCACCAGGTCGATGCCGGTCCGCTCCTCGGTCACCGGGTGCTCGACCTGGAGCCGGGCGTTGATCTCCAGGAAATGGAATTCGCCCGCGGGGGTGGCGATGAACTCGACCGTGCCCGCGTTCACGTAGTCGACCGCGCGCGCCGCGGCCACCCCGGCGGCCCACAGCGCGGCGCGGTCCTGATCGGCCAGACCCGGGGCGGGGGATTCCTCGACGATTTTCTGGTGGCGCCGCTGCGACGAACAATCGCGCTCGAACAGGTGGACCACGCTGCCATGGCGGTCGCCGAAGACCTGCACCTCCCAGTGGCGCGGGCGTTCGATATAGCGCTCGAGGATCACTTGATCGTCGCCGAACGCGTTGGCGGCCTCGCGCCGCGCCGCGGCCAGCGCCGGCTCGAACTTCTCCTCCGAGCGCACGATGCGCATGCCCTTGCCGCCACCGCCGGCAGCGGCCTTGATCATCAGCGGAAAGCCGATCTCCGCGGCCGCGGCGCGCAGCCGCTCCAGGTCCTGATCGGCGCCGTGGTAGCCCGGCACCACCGGCACCCCGGCGGCCTCCATCTCCGCCTTCGCCGACGCCTTGGACCCGACCCGTTCCATCGTTCGCGCGGTCGGGCCGATGAACACCAGCCCGGCCTCGGTGCAGGCGCGCGCGAACGCCGGATTTTCGCTCAGGAATCCGTAGCCCGGGTGCACTGCCTGCGCGTTGGCGCGCTTGGCTGCATCGAGAATCGCGTCGGCCTTCAAATAGGAATCGGCCGGGCGCGGCCCGCCGATCGGCAACGCCTGGTCGGCCAGCGCCACGTGGCGCGCACCGGCGTCGGCGCGCGAGTACACCGCGACCGTCTCCAC
>JBFJNB010000290.1:0-4434 GCA_041633655.1 Lysobacterales bacterium
ATCCCGGGGGACTACTCGATGTTGTCGTTGGGGGCGGTGATCGTGGAGCCGTCCCTGACCAGGACCTTCTATGCCGAACTCAAGCCGATCTCGGACCGGTGGGTGCCCGAGGCGCTGGCCGTCGGCGGCTTCGGCCGCGAGCAGACGCTCGGGTTTGACGATCCGCGCGAGGTCATGAGCGGGTTTGCGTCCTGGCTGACCGCTGAAAGCACCGGGCGGCCGATCTTCGTGTCCGACAACAATGGCTTCGACTGGCAGTTCGTGAATTATTACTTCCACCATTTCACCGGCACCAACCCGTTCGGCCACAGCTCGACCAACCTCGGCTCGCTCTACAAGGGCTGGGTCCGGGACATGGGCAAGAACTTCAAGCACCTGCGTTCGACCGCGCATACACACAACGCGCTGGATGACGCCCGTGGCAACGCCGAGGCGCTGCTGGCGATGCAGCGCGAGGGCCTGAACATCCGCCTCGACTGATTCGGTTCATTCGTCGGCAATTGCGACTTCCGACTCGTGGGCCATGAACAGTCGGCCGTCGTCGCCGGCCACCTCATACTGGATGATCTGACCGGAGCGATATCCCTGGCGGACGACCCCGCGGCCGCGCGGGGTCACCAGCCGCTGACCGCGGGCGAAGCGGAAGCGCTCGTTGGCGTCGGCGTCGTCGAGGGTGTTCAGACCGTGCCGCCAGTTGATGTGAAATGGCCCGTTCCCGTGCACCTGGACGATGGCGCCTTCGGGCGAGGCGCCGAACATGGTTCGTCCCTTGGGCACGAACGCGTAGCTGCCGGCGGGAAGCTCTGTCAGCAGCGCCGGGTCGTAGGTCTCCGCGACCGCGAAATAGAGCGTGCCCTCGACCACCGTCAGATGCTCGTCGATCGGATGCGTGTGCGGCGGGATCACCGTCCCGGGCAGTTCCCGAATGCGCATCACGAACGGTTCCCCGGCCTTTTCGGGATCGCCGTAAATGACTTCGAAATCCCCGGCGACGGGGCGTATCGGGACGAACAGCGGCGCCTCGGAGGCACCAGCGAGGCCGGCGGGGCCGGCGGCCAGCGCGACCAGCAGCATCGCGCACCGCAGGACGGCCCGCTCGACCCGCAATACTCCGCTCAAGGGCTTACAGCTCGCTTACTGTTGGCACGAACCGGGCAGGTGCCGCGGCTCGATTTCGTCGCTGGAGCAGACCCAGATCAGGTCGCCGCCCTCGTCGGCGACCGGCTCCAGGTGGAGCGACTGGCCGCTCAGCGCGGCGGCTACCGCGTCGGTGAAATATATCGAGATGAGGCCGGTGTCGGGCTGCACCTCCATCGTCGTGCGCTCGCCCCAACGGGCCAGCTCGGCCGCCGCGCCAGCGTCGGGAAACGCGCCGGTGGCGTAATAGGTTTCCGCGACCGCCAGTTTCAGCACCGCGGCCTCAAGCAACGCCCGCGCGACCTCGGCCCGCGTCCGGTAGTCGTGGTAGGCCGGCACCGCGATCGCGGCCGCGATCCCGACGACGGCCAGACCCACCAGCGCATCCCCACCGAAAAGCACCTCGACCGGGGAATATTCGTAGTCGAGGCTGATGCCCAGCGCATCCGGACTCGAGTCCAGCCGGAACCCGATCCGACCTGCCTCGGGCAGCCCGGCGTCGATCCAGTTCGGCAGCGCAAACGGATCGAATTCGGCACCGACCAGGTCGGCGAGGAAGTACAACAAACCCAGATAGCCGTGATAGACGTCGCGCGGCGAGTTCCGCACCTCGCTGGCCACCGCGAGCACGCTGTGGCGCCAGTCGAGCTGCAGCTCTCCGGCCAACCAGGCGGCGAGGCTCCGGTTGGCGCCGATCCGGGCGCGCGCCGCCAGCACCTGCGGGACGCTCGCCATGATCAGGTAGCCGTCCTCCTCGATCCAGTACAGCCGCGATTTCAGCCGGCCCAGAAATTCGGCCACGCGACCGGGGATCTCTCCCTCCCCTTTCATTGCATCGGGCAGCGACCACAGCGCCGGCAGCGCCCAGTGCTTGATCTCGATGCCGCCGCTGCGGTGGCGGCTGATCTCGGTTCCGGATTTTTCCTTGATCGCATCGAACAGCGCGTCCAGCGCTTCGCGACTCCGGACCTGGTACCCGGCCCACAGACCGGCCGTGTCACTGACGACGACGATCTCGGGCCCGAAGGCATCCAGCAGCAGCCGCGAGTCGAAACCGATGGCCTGGTCCATCTCGGATTTGGCGTTTTCCAGTTTCGAGCGCGCCTCCGCCGCGTCGGGACCCAGGCTCAGCACGTAGTCGACGGCCGCGGCGAACTCGCCGGCCGAGGGCAGGATCAGGCGCAGCGCAAAATCGACTTCGCCGGCGGCGCTGAGCCCGGGGGGCTGGTGGGGGCGGGCGGCCAGTTTGCGAAACCCGGTCTCGGGCATCGCCAGATGGACTTTGAGGCTGCTCCGGCCGCCCTTGCTGACCGCGCCCAGCCACAGGAACCGGGCCTGATCCAGCCCGGTGGCGGTCAGCTTCGCCGCCTCCGCCGGAGGGATCATCGGCGTGTACATTGCGTAGAGCTCCCGGGCGTTCAGCCACAGCGCGAGGTTGCGCCCGCTTGCATCGATCTTCTGCTCGAACTCGCTGAGCACACTCTCCGTTACCGGCTGACCCGCGTACCGGGTCAGTTCGCCCTGGGAGGCGGACATCCCCGTGAGCAGCAGCAGGTGTCGATCCGCCGCGTTGAAATGCCCGAACACCGGCACCGGACCGGCCATCACGGTCAGATAGCCGTCGGCGTCCATCGGGGTCAGCACCCGGATCTGGGGGCTCAGGGCAGTGATCCCGTCGAGCCAGCCGGTGAATGCCTCCGTGTCGGCGAATCCGACCTGGGCCGAGATCAGCGCGTTGGGCGCCGGCGAGCCGTCGGGCGGCTTCAGCGCCGCGACTTCCAGCGGTGCCCGGAGCCAGTAGTGCAGCATCTCTAGCGGCGGTCGCATCTCCGGCGGCAGCAGCGTTAGCACGTTCATCCTGACCCCGTCGCGAATCGCCTCGAGCAATCCGGCGTGGGCCGATTCCACCTGCACCGCGTGCAGCACGTCCTCTTTCGGTTCGGCGAACGCATCCCACGTGGTCGGGATGCGGGCATAGGCAATCGCCTCGGCCGGCAGGTGGCGGCTGAGCCAGGCCGCGTGCGGCACCGGCGCCAGTTCGCCCCGAACCCCGTGCGTGGACGGCTGGTCGGGGCCGCAGCCGGCCAGCACAGCGACCGCAAACGCTGCAAGCCCCACTCGAATCGATTTCATGGTCCCCAACTCCCGTGCTCCAAAGGAGCCAGTTTAGCAGTCGCGGCCCTCGATGTTGGTCAGTTTGTCGAGCGTCAGGGAGCCGGCGCCCGCGGCGCCGAAATTGAAATCCGCCTCGAGCGTGCCGCATTCGAGCTGGGTGAAGGTCATCGTGCCGAAATCGATCCGCTCGGCCAAATCGGACGAGAAATCGAGGAAGTTCAGGCCGCGCACTTCCTGCATCAGCAGGCTTACGCTGATCGCCCCGGGCTCGAAGAAATCGACCCCGACCAGCCAGCGCGGGTTGCCCGATTCGTCGAACGTGAACCAGGCGACGAACAGGAACACGCCGCTGGGATTCTGACCCACGGTCACGAAAAAGCCCTGGTCGTTGAGCCCCTCGACCACGTAGGTCCCGGAGGTGCTGCCGTCGATCGGCACCCCGCTGGGGGTGATCACCGGCGGTCCGTCGCTGAGCAGGAACACCCGTCCGGACGCCGACACGTACACGTTGCCGCGCTCGTCCTCCCCGAAGGTCAGGATGTTGCTCACCTGGCCGTCGGACAGAAGCTCGTTGGTCCGGCTCGGATGGTGATAGGCCCAGATCCGGCCGCTGCAGAAATCACCGTACAGGTAGCGCCCGACCATGGCCGGATAGTCCGGTCCGCGGTAGACCTGCCCGCCGGTGATCGAGCAGTTGCCTTCGCCATGGAGGTACTCCCAGACCGGGTCCGTGAGGCCGGGGGTGTCGCAGTCTCCCACGAAGCAGTGGCTGCCCTCGCGGATGTTCCAGCCATAGTTCTCGCCGCCGCTGCTGGCCGCCGGCTGGAAGTCGATCTCCTCGACCAGGTTCTGGCCGACGTCGGCGATGTACAGATCGCCGGTCAAGCGATCAAACGCCATCCGCCACGGGTTGCGCAGGCCGTAGGCCCAGATCTCGTCGGCGCCCTCGCCCGAAACGAACGGGTTGTCCGGCGGAATCGCATAATCCCCATCGCCGCTGACGTCCAGTCGGATGATGCTGCCGAGCACGGTGCCGGTGTCCTGGCCGGCGCCGAGCGGATCGTTGGCGCTGCCGCCGTCGCCCAGTCCCAGGTACAGCATGCCGTCGGGGCCGAACTCCAGCCGCCCGCCGTTGTGGTTGCCGAACGGCTGGGGCTGGATCAGCAATACCTGCCGGCTCTG
>JBFJNB010000291.1:0-4434 GCA_041633655.1 Lysobacterales bacterium
CCAGTGGGCCCGGGCCTCGCTCAAGTTGCCCACGGGCCCGCCGGGGGCGGTGCCGATGTTTAGAATGTTGGTCACCGAGTTAAAGTCGAAGAACACCTGAGTGCACGACTGCGGCACCGCGAACGGGATGTTGGGCCCGTTCTGGACCCCGCCGTCGCCGTAGTTCAGGTCCCAGCTCTCGTCGATCGCGACCTTGGCCTCGTAGTTGCCGGCGGGCAGCCACGCCGAGAACCGGAACACGCCGTCGCCGTCGGGATCCTGCAACCACGAGCGCAGGCACCACGGCTGCCAGTCGCCGGAGCAACCCAGCTCGGACTGGAAGTTGCCGGGTGCGACCGCGATCAGGCTGTTCCAGTTGTCGGTCACCCAGTGGGTCGCATGGTCGTAGTAGAACTTCACGTCGGTGGCGGCGGGGAGCGAGAGCGGGATGTTGGGCCCGTCCCGGGTCGCGTTGGCGCCGTAGTTCTCGGCCCAGGAGTCGTTCAGTGGTGCTTTATATTCCCAGTTGCCGGCCGGGACGTCGAACACGCCCTGCCACACGGTGTCCTCGGCGTCGAAACCCAAGTGCGTCGCGGCGCATTCCGGCTGCCAGTCGCCGGGGCAGCCGAGCTCGCTCTGCAGGCTGCCGGCGATCGTGACGCTCCCCGGTTGCGGCGCCGGGGGCGCGACCCCAACGGTGAGCACGTTGCTCAAACCGTCGAACGAGAATTCCATCTCGACACAGTCCGACGGCACGTTGAACGGGATGTTGGGCCCGTTCTGGACCCCGCCGGTGCCGTAGTTCAGGTCCCAGCTCTCGTCGATCGCGACCTTGGCCTCGTAGTCACCGGCCGGCAGCGCGCGGGTGCGGAACGTGAAGACGCCGTCGCCGTCGGGGTCCTGGAGCCACGAGCGCAGGCAGCTCGGGTCCCAGTCGCCGGCGCAGCCGAGCTCGGACTGGAAATTACCCGGGGCGACCGCGATCAGGGTGTTGACGTTGTCGGTGATCCAGTGGGTCTGGTGGCTGTAGTAGAACTTGACCGCCTCGGCCGCGACCAGATTCAGCGGAATGTTGGCTCCGTTGCGCTGCGCGTTGAGACCGTAGTTTTCGTCCCAGGAATCATTCAGCGGCGCCTTGTACTCCCAATTGCCGGCCGGCACGTCGAAGCTGCGCTGCCAAACCTGATCCTCGGGATCGAAATCCAGATGGGTCGCGGCGCAGTCGGGCTGCCAGTCCCCGGGACAGCCGAGCTCGGACTGCAGGCTGCCGGCGAGCGTCACCGACGTCGGGTCCGGGGTGTCGGAACCCGAAGCGGTTCCGGTGGGCAGGGCCGGGAGGATCAGGACTGAAACGAGGCCGAGGGCGCCGATAGCCGGTTTTGAACGCATGTCAGAAGTCTCCGCTGAAGTTCGCGGGG
The DNA here is from genome assembly GCA_041633655.1 of Lysobacterales bacterium. Classification (GTDB taxonomy): domain Bacteria; phylum Pseudomonadota; class Gammaproteobacteria; order Xanthomonadales; family SZUA-38; genus JBFGYD01. The sequence goes on from JBFJNB010000291.1 coordinate 1,398, forward strand.
GATCGGCATCTCGGGCATTCGCCCGGGACGCTCCCTCCCCAGCTAATCAACGAGTCTAGGCCCGGGCCCCGGGGGTCGGCAATTGCCTGAAAACGTATTCATTCCGACCGGGAACTCGCGGGTGGCTCAGCGGACGGCTCCAGGTCGAACCCGAAGTCGTCCGGCGCCTGCGCGGCCAGGTAGGTGAACGCGGCCCAGGCGGCGACGTTCTGAGTCAGCGCCGCCGGGTCGACCTTGTCCAGCGTGTCGTTGGCGGTGTGGTGGTAGTCGAAGTAATCGGTGCCGTCCTGGTGCAGGGTCGCCAGCGCCATCCCGGCCTGGCGCCACGGCACCAGATCGGGTCCGCCGCCGGCTGAATTGTCCCCGCGCGCGATCCCCAGCGGCCCCAGGATCTGCGAGATCTGGTCCACGACCCCCAGCGCGGACGGCTTTACCCGGGTCGAGAAGGCATAGACCCTTCCGGCGCCAAAGTCCGATTCGGCGCCGATCACGTGACCGGCGAGTTCGTGCCGGTGCGCCTCGAAATAAGCCTTGGCGCCGATCAGGCCGAATTCCTCGTTGGCCCACAGAATCACCCGGATCGTGCGCCGCGGGCGCGCCGGCAAACGTGCAATGAGAGCCGCCGCGGCCATCGTGATCGCGCAGCCGGCACCGTCGTCGATCGCCCCGGTGCCGAGATCCCACGAATCGAGATGGCAGCCGATCACGACGTATTGGTCCGGACGCTCGGCGCCGAGCAGGTCACCGATCACGTTGTGCGAGGTCGCCTCGCCATCGATGCCGGCGTGGATCGACAGCGTCACGCGCACCGGCGCTCCGCGCCCGAGCATCCGTTCGAGCTGGTCGGCGTCGGGATTGGATAGCGCCGCGGCCGGAATGCGCGCCCCTTCGGCCGGATAGCGCATCATCCCGGTGTGCGGGAGGCGGTCGCGGTCGGTGCCGACCGAGCGGATCAAAAGCGCTCCGGCGCCCTTGCGCGCGGCGACACCCGCGCCGTCGGTGCGCGCCTTGACCACCGGCGCGTAGCCGGCCCCGTCGCGGAATCGCTCCATCGACCGGCTGACGAACGCGATCCGGCCCCCCAGGGATGAATCGGCCGCCGCTTCCAGATCCTCCAGGGTCGCGAAATGCGCGATCTCCGCCTCCAGCCCGCCCGGCGGCGTGCCGACGCTGCCACCGAGGGCGGCGATCGCCAGCGGTTGCGGGTACGGGGCCACGACGCGGGCCCGCTCGTCGCCGCGGCGCCAGCGCGGGAACGCGACCGGCTCGGCGGCGACCCGGTCGAACCCCAGTGCTTCGAACCTGGCTTGCGCCCAGGCCACCGCGCGCGCGTCCCCGGGGCTGCCCGGCAGCCGCGCGCCCACCTCGGTGGTCAGCGACTCCAGCAGATCCCAGGCGGCATTGTGCTCGAGCGCCGCCTCTCTCAGCGCCGTGGCCTGGGCCAGATCGTGTTCGGACAACAGCGGATCGGCCGTGGCGATTGCCGCGGCCAGCGTGAACCCCAGGACGATGCCCCGCCTCAGAACAGGCCCACTTCCAGGCGCGCCGCCTCGGACATCATGGTCTGGTTCCAGGGCGGGTCGAACACCATCGCGACTTCGACCGAACTCGTGGTCGGGATCAGTTCCAGCTTGCTGCGCACGTCCTCGACCAGGATCTCGCCCATGCCGCAGCCGGGCGCGGTCAGGGTCATCTCGATTTCGACCCGGCGCCCGCCCGCGCCGTCGGGTTGAATCCGGCATTCGTAGATCAACCCCAGATCGACGATGTTGACCGGGATCTCGGGATCAAAGCAGGTGCGCAGCTGGTCCCACACGAGCGCCTCGTAGTCGGCTTCGCTGGCGCCCTCGTCCAGTTCCGGGGCCTCGATCGGGGTCTTGCCGATCGCGTCGGCGTCGGTGCCGGCGATCCGGAACAGATTGCCGTCCACGAACACGGTAAAGCTGCCGCCCAGTTGCTGGGTCAGGTATCCGGAAGTGCCGGCCGGTAGCGTGACCGCCTCCCCCGCGGGGATGATCACGGCCTCGCAATCGCGCTCGAAGCGGACCGGCTCGCTGGCGTGGCTGTACATGCTGAATCCGGTTTTGACCGACCGCTGATGCTAGCACAGCGACCAGCGCTTGCGCAGCGCCAAAAGATCGCGGATAAACCAAAGCCCGCTGGAGGGTGTCCAATCCATATCACGCACGGAGAACAAGCGATGAAATTGTGTATCTTGGGCCTGGTGCTGGTCGCGGTCGCCGGGACGGCCGCAGCGGGCGATTGCAAGCACGAGCGCGCGCTGGACTTCGATGTCGACGCGGCCGGCCTGAGCGCGCTGGACCTGACCGCGGGCGCCGGCCGATTGACGGTCCGCGGCCAGCCCGGCGCCGACCGGATCACGGTCATTGCCACCGCCTGCGCTTCCTCGGCGCGCCTGCTCGATGGGCTGGCGCTGGAGCATCGCCTCGCCGGGCAGACGCTGCTGGTCGAGACCGATTATCCCGACGCGGGCTGGTCCTGGACCGGCAGGCAATACGCGTATATCCATCTCGACGTCACCGTGCCCGAACGCCTGGAACTGGCGGTCGAGGACGGCAGCGGCCCGGTCGAGATCGAGCGGGTCGGAAGCGTCACGATCGTCGACGGCAGCGGCGATCTGGTCGTGCGCGAAATCGCCGGTTTCGTGCGGATCGAGGACGGCTCCGGCGGGATCCGCGTGCGCAACGTGGCCGGCTATGCATGGATCACCGACGGCTCCGGCGAAATCGACATCGATGGGGTCGAAGGCAACGTCACGATCGCCGAGGACGGCTCCGGGGAAATCGAAATCAGGAATGTCGTCGGCCGGGTCGAGATCGACGAGGACGGCTCCGGCGGCATTCGCATTGCGGGGGTCGGCGGCGACGTGCGGATCGGTCGCGACGGCTCGGGCTCCATCGACGTGGCCTCGGTCGGCGGCGACTTCGAGGTCGAACGCGACGGAGGCGGCGAGGTCAGCTACCGCGACGTGAACGGCCGGGTCTCGGTGCCGGAGTCGAGCAGGCGCCGGTACTGA
>JBFJNB010000292.1:0-4402 GCA_041633655.1 Lysobacterales bacterium
GACGCCTCGCTCGGCGACGCCCAGCTGCGGCTGGGTGATTATCCGGCCGCCAGGGAGTCCTTCGAGCGGGCCCTGCGCGATGGAGAAAGGGTCGGCATCACGGCCGACACCGTCGGCATGGCCGCCGACTACGCGCTGGTATTGCGAGAGACCGGAGATGCCATCGCGGCGCAGCGGCTACTCAGCGAGGCGCTCGAGATTGTCGAGAATCTCAAGAGTCAGGGGCTGGTGTTTCATCGCGGCCCCATCGAGGAGCAGCGGGCGCGCATTCTCGCCCAACAGGGCAGGACAAGCGAGGCGCTGGCGGCGTTGCGCCGCGGGACCACGCCAGTCACTTTTTTTCTCAAGACCGACCCGACCCTGGCGCCGCTGCGCGACGACCTGGGCTACGTGGACCTGCTGGCCGACAGAGAAGCGCGCCTGGCCGAGCAGCGCGCTGCGCTGGAGGCCGACGGTTTGCTGGCCGGCCCCGCGGAGCTGAACGAGCGCGGCTGGGTGTCCGACCGGTGAGCCTGTTTTCCGAGCTCAAACGCCGCAACGTGTTCCGGGTTGGAATCGCCTACCTGGTCGGCTCTTGGCTGCTGATGCAGGTCGGCGACGTCGTGTTCGATTTCATCGACGGCCCGGACTGGGCCGGCAAGCTGCTGCTGGCGTTCCTGGCGCTCGGCTTCGTCCCCGCGCTGGTGTTCGCCTGGGCCTACGAACTGACCCCGGAAGGGCTCAAGAGGGAATCCGAGGTCGACCGCGGCGAGTCGATGACCCCGGTAACCGGGCGCAAACTCGACCTGATCACGATCGTGCTCGTGGTAGCGGGGGTTGGGTTTCTGCTGTTTGATCGGTTTTACCTCGATGGAGGCTCCGTTCGGTCGGAGGTCGCCCCCGAAGGGGTCAGAGCCGAGTTTCCTTCGGAAATCGGGTCTGACCCCGCGCTGGAGCCGGGCCAGGTCCCTCCCCCGCCGAAGGCAACCGACGCCGGACCGCAGCCCACTGCGAGCCCTCCCCCGCCGGAGAAGTCGATCGCGGTGCTGCCGTTCGTGAACATGAGCGCGGACCCCGAACAGGAGTATTTCTCCGACGGTCTGGCCGAGACGCTGCTCCACATGCTGGCGCAGGTCGGCGAGCTGCGGGTGGCCGCGCGCACCTCGTCGTTCCAGTTCAAGGGCCAGACCGGCGACGTCGCCGATATCGCCAGGAAACTGAATGTCGTCCACGTGCTGGAGGGGAGCGTCCGCCGCGCGGGAAACACGCTGCGGGTCACGGCTCAACTGATCCACGCCGACGACGGCTTCCACCTGTGGTCGGGCACCTACGACCGGGAGCTGGAGAATATCTTCGCGATCCAGGACGAGATCGCCGGGTCCGTTGTCGATGCACTGAAGGTGACCCTGCTCGGAACCCCGGCCCGGGTCTTCGCCGGCGACTCCACCCAGAACCTCGACGCCTACGAGGAGTACCTGAAGGGGCGCCAGCAGCTGACCCATTTTTCGCACGAGTCGCTGCCGCTGGCGGAGGCCCATTTCCGCCGGGCGATCGAGCTGGATCCCGATTACCTGCTGGCCCACGTCGCGCTGGCCGAGAGCTACGTGCTGATGGCCAATACCGGCATGTACTCGTGGGCCGAGATGGCCGACCGCATCGGTCCGCTCGCCGAACGCGTGCTCGAGCTCGACCCGCAATCGGGGCCAGGCCAGATCTTGCGCGGCTATGTCGACTTTGGCGTCACCCGGCGAGCGAGCCGATCGCTGGCAATCTTCGAGCGCGCGTTCGAATCGGCCCCGGAGGACGATTTCGTCGTGCAGCACTATGCGAGCTTTCTGCGCTGGGCCGGGGACTCCCGACGGGCCGCGGAGATCGCCCGCCGGGCGCTGGTGCGCGATCCGATGTCGCCGTTGATGCACCTGAACCTGGCCAGCGCCTACAACAACCTCGAACTGTACGACCAGGCGCTGTTTCACTCGCGCCAGGTCCAGGTGCTCGATCCCGCCAGCCCCAACGGGTATGGCGAGATGGCCGAGAGCTACTACAACACCGGCCGCTTCGTCGACGCGATCAGGACCATGCACCAGGCCATCGAGGTCGACCCGTCGGATTTCGAGCTGCCGGCCGACCTCGCGATGAACCTGCTGGCGATCGGGGCCGTGGCCGAGGCCGCGCGCGAACTGGCCAAAGCGCTGGAAATGGCTCCGCAAGCACCGCTGCCGATCGCCGCCCAGGTGGCCATGTCCTATCGCCAGCACGACCACGAGGCTGCCGGGCTGAGGGCGCTCGAGGCGATCGCCGCCGGCGTCGACCAGCGGCGCTGGGCCGGCCCGGTCATGCTGCTGGCGGTCCGCGAGCATGCCCTGCGCGCCGGCGATCCCGGCCTCTACCTCAACCACATCCCATCTGGGCTCAACGTCGACCTGAGCGATGGCCAGATGGGCCGCTTCGACGGGTTCATCAAGCTGATCTCGGTGCCGGTACTGCGCGCCGACGGACAGCACGACCTGGTCGAGTCGATTATCGCCTCGGCACCGGGCCGGCAGCGATGGGAGGATCGCACCGATCCCGACTTGCTGCTGGCGGTTGCGCGCCGCAGCCCCGACGCGGCAATCGACGCGATCCGCTGGCGGTTGCGCCATGGGGTGTTCCGCGAATGGTGGCTGTTTCTGGACAGCGTGTCGCTGGATTTCCTGGACGGCGACCCGCGCCTGGCGCGGATCCTGGCCGACATCGAGGCCGAAATGGCGGTCCAGCGGCAGATACTCCTCGGGGCCGCAGGGTGAAGGTCTTCGACGTCTACCAGCACCCGCAATACGGCTTCGAAGCAGTTCCGCGGGGGTTTTCCTGGAGCGCGTTTCTGGTGCCTTCGGTGTGGGCCACCTGGCGCTGCCCGGATTTCACGGGGCTGATGGTGATCGCCTGGTCGACGCTGATGTTCGACGTCGCCCGCCTGCTCCTGGGCTGGTTCCAGAACCCCCCTCTGCTGGTGGGCCTGCTGGTGCTGCTGGTGGCCGTCTTCGGACTGCTGCCTGGGATATGCGGGTATCGCTGGCAGACCGATCGGCTGCGTCGCGACCGCTACGACTGGAAGTACACGGTGGCGGCCAAGTCTCGTCGACGCGCTATCGCCGCGGCCCGGCGCGGACGCTTCTCCGGCAAGGTGCTGCTCGCCAACGGAGGTTGAATCTGATTACGGGCGGGTTTGCCCGCTACCGCGCACGACGTACTTGTAGCTGGTGAGCTGCTCCGCGCCGACCGGACCGCGCGCGTGCAGCTTATCCGTGGCGATCCCAATCTCTGCGCCCATCCCGAACTCGCCGCCGTCGGCGAACTGGGTCGAGGCGTTGTGCAGCACGATCGCCGAATCCACCATCGCCAAGAACTTCTCCGCGGCCGCCTGATCGGCGCTGATGATCGACTCGGTGTGGCCCGAGCCGTAACGCTCGATGTGGCTCACCGCGCCGTCGACCCCGTCGACCATCCGCGCCGAGATGATCGCGTCGAGGTATTCGGTGCTCCAGTCCTGATCCGATGCCGGGCGCAGCCGCTGGTCCAGGCGCCGGAGTTCGGGATCGCCGCGCACCTCGCAGCCGGCCTCGATCAGCGCCGCCAGCACCGCGCGGACCAGTCCCGGATCCGCGCCCTTGTCGAACAACACGGTTTCGGCGGCGCCGCAGATGCCGGTGCGCCGCATCTTGGCGTTGACGGTGACCCGCTTCGCGGTCTCCGGATCGGCGGCGCGGTCGACGTATACGTGGCAGATCCCCTCCAGGTGACCAATCACCGGGACCCGGGCGTCGGCCTGGACTCGCGCGATCAGGTTCTTGCCGCCGCGCGGCACGATCACGTCGACCCACCGGCCCATCTCGGCCAGCAGATATCCGACCGCGGCGCGGTCTGCCGTCGGCACCAACTGGATCCCGGCCTCGGGCAGGCCCGCCTCGCTCAGCCCCGCGGCCAGGCAGGCGTGGATCGCGACGCTCGAGTGAAAACTCTCGGAGCCGCCGCGCAGGATCGCCGCGTTGCCGGATTTCAGGCACAGCGCGCCGGCATCCGCGGTCACGTTCGGGCGCGATTCGTAGATGATGCCGATGACCCCCAGCGGGACCCGGACGCGCTGGATCTTGAGCCCATTGGGGCGATCCCATTCGGCGCTGACGGTACCGACCGGATCGGGCAATGCGACGATTTCTTCGATCCCGCGCGCGATCGCCTCGACCCGATCGGGGTCCAGCGCCAGCCGGTCGAGCATCGCCCCGCTCAGACCCCGCGCGCGGCCGCCCTCCATGTCGCGCGCGTTGGCCTCGAGGATGGTGGACTGCTCGTTGCGCAGCCGCGCCGCGGCGGCGGCCAGCGCTTGGTTCTTACGCTCGCTGCCGGCTCGCGCCAGTTGCCGCGCCGCGGCGCGGGCGGCGGCACC
>JBFJNB010000293.1:0-4395 GCA_041633655.1 Lysobacterales bacterium
CGCTCTCGCTGCGGGAGCTTCATCCGGGCGCCGACGCGGACCTTGAGTTGAGCTTCGCGTCGCTGGCGCAGGCCCTCGCGGTCGGGTTTCGGGTGGTCGACATCCGCAACGACGACGAGATCGCGGCCGCGCCGCTGGACGGGGTCGAGTGCATTCCGCTGAAGCGCTTCGAGGCGGGCGAGGTCGCGCTGGCGGAAGGCGATGCGTATCTGATCCTGTGCGCGCGCGGCGTGCGCAGCCGGCATCTGGCCCAACGCCTGCGCGGCCGCGGAGTGCGCACGGTCTACTCGCTGCGCGGGGGTGCGGCGGCCCTGACCGGGTGAGCGAGGTCTATGATTGCCGGCGCGGAGACGGACCTTTGCTGGTCAGCATGCCGCACTCCGGCACCGCGCTGCCCAGTGCCTTGGAGGGGCGCCTGAGCCCGGCGGCAAAGGCGTTGCCGGACACCGACTGGCACGTCCCGCTGCTGTACGAGTTCCTGGATGAATTCGACGCGACCGTGATCGAGGCGCGCTACAGCCGTTATCTGATCGACCTGAACCGCCCGCCCGACAACCGGCCGCTGTATCCGGGGCAGGCCGGCACCGGCCTGTGTCCGCACGCGCTGTTCGACGGGACCCCGCTATACGCCGATGGCTCGACCCCGGATGCGGCCGAGATCGAGGCCCGGCTGGCGGCGTATTGGCGCCCCTACCACGAGCGGCTGGCGGCGGAACTCGCGCGGCTGAAAGGGCGCCACGGCCATGCGCTGCTCTACGACGCCCATTCGATCGCCGCGCGCGTGCCGCGCCTGTTCGACGGCCGCCTGCCGGACCTCAATCTCGGCACCGCCCACGGCACGAGCTGCGCGCCGGCGCTGGAGGCGGCGGCGGCGGCGGTGCTGGCCGACAGTGACTACACCCACGTCGTCAACGGGCGCTTCGTCGGCGGCTGCATCACGCGCCGTTACGGTGATCCGGCCAACGACGTCCATGCGCTCCAGATGGAGATCGCCCAGGAGAGCTATATGGACGGGGCACCCGCTTTCCGCTATCGACCGCGGCGCGCGGCGCGTCTCCAAGCGGTGCTGCGCCGGGTGTTCGAGGCGCTGCTCGCGACGCCCCCGACCGGCGCGCAGGTCCGGGGCTGAGCGGGCTGCAAAACGCGCTATTTTTGCAATCTTCCGCCTCGGGAACCGGCGTAAGATTGGCCGCTTTTTTCAACTGAGTCGGGGAGCATCGTGCGATGAAAATCCAATGGTATGCGTGCCTGGCTTTGCTGCTGGTCAGCGGCCCGGGCCGCGCCGTGATGTTGAGCCAGGACGGCACCGGACAGGCGCTGATCTTCCCGGTCTACAGCGTGAACCCGAACGACCTCGGCGGAGCGATGGACACGCTGGTCGTGATCAACAACGAGCGCACCGCGCCGAAGGCGGTCCGGGTGACGGTGCGCGAGGCCGACGTCGGGCACGCGGTGCTTGCGGTCAACCTGTATCTGGGCCCGCTGGATTCGTGGTCGTTCGCGCTGACCTTGGGCGAGGGCGGGCCCGAGTTGATCACCGATGACGCCAGCTGTGCCCACCCGGCGATTCCCGACGGTCGTATTGCGCTTTCGGCCGCCGCGATCGAGGCGGCCGACGACGGCGTCGAGCACGATGCGGCGGCGCGGCTCCGGCACGGTTATCTGGAGGTGATCGAGCTGGGCGTTCTGACCGGCGCGGCCGCGAACCTGGCCAGCACCGGGCTGGTCGAGGCCGACTGCGCGAGCCTGCGCGCGCGCTGGGCGGCCGGCGGCGCCTGGGATCAGGATCCGGGCTTCGAACTGGCCGCCCCCGACGGGGGGCTCGCCGGACTCGCCTGGCTGATCAACGTCGGCGCCGGGCATGCCTATGACTACGCGGCGACTGCGCTCGCGCGCTTCAGCGCGCAGGTGCTGCACCGGGCACCGGAGGTCGAGGTCGGCCTGGACCAGGTCGACGCGCCAGATCCCGCCAGCTCCGGCCGGACCCTGTCCACGGTCATCACCAGCGCCGGGCCGGTCGACCTGTTGTGGGAGCAGCCGATCGATGCGGTCACCAGCGTGCTGATGACCGAGGCGTTGACCGGAGACCTCGCGACCGACGAGACGGTGGCGGCGCGCAGCGAGATGGTGCTCAGCCTGCCGACCAAGCGCCACTATGTGTTCGCCGGCCACGCCGGCGGCCAGCCCGTGCCGCGCGCGCCGTTCGCCAACGCGATCGACGGCACGGGGGCCTACAGCGGCTCGCTGGCGGTGCTGCTCAGCCGCGACGGTTTGTTCGACGACTTGAGCGGGATCTGCCTCGATCCGCCGCCCCCGCCGCCGGGGCTGAACTGGGCGGTGCAGTCGTTCGACGACGGCGACTTCGAGGGCTCGGCGCCGATCACCGGAGCGGCCAACCGTGTTCCGGTTTTTCTCGATAGCCCGATCCTGGGTCCACCCGTGCGTTTTGCCAAGCTGCGGGCCGAGTTCAGGCCGCGTCTCGGGACCTGGTGGTGCGGCGATATCCCGCCGCTCCAAAATCCGGGGCTCGACGGCGAGACCGCCGACGGCGAGTCGGTGCACCTGCCCGGGCTGCCAGCGCTGGCTTTGACCCTGCAGCAGATCTCCAACCACACGCTCGAGATCGATGGCGAACGGGTGCTGTCGAACTACGGCGCCAGTTTTCCGGCGCGGCGCGACACCCGGGTCGAACCGGTCCAGCCGTAACACAGCGTAGTCAGCGCCTTCGCTCGGGCCGGGCCCGGCGTCATGGCTGTGCTAACATCGACGCCGCCAGGCCCGCGGGGCACGACACCGCACCCGCGCTAGCGATTCCAGGCCCGGCAACGAGCGGCTTCCAGACGCACCACTCGAGCGGGCAGTGAATCAGCAGGGGCTTCGCTACAAGGCGTTCATTACCTACAGCCACGCCGACGACCGGATCGCCGGCCGACTGCACCGGAAGCTCGAGTCGTACCGGATTCCGAGGGCGGTGCGCCGCGAGCACGAGGAGCTGCCGGCGCGGATCCATCCGGTATTCCGCGACCGCGAGGAGCTGGCCTCCTCGGTGACCCTGACGGCCGCGATCGAGGCCGCGCTGGATCAGTCCGAGGCGCTGGTTGTGGTGTGCTCGCCTGCGGCGGTCGCCTCGCGCTGGGTCGGCGAGGAGATCCGCTACTTTCGCACGCGGCATCCGGGCCGGCCGGTGCTCGCGTTCGTCGTCGCCGGGGAGCCGAGCGCTGATCCGCGCGCCGACCCCGAGGGGGCCGCGTTCCCGCCCGCGCTGATCGCCAGCGACATCGACGATCCCGCCGCCGGTGTGTTCGATCCACTGGCGGCGGATGCGCGCGACGCCGGCGACGGCTTCCAGGCCGCGTTCATCAAGCTCGCCGCCGGTCTGCTCAACGTCGGCTTCGACGAACTCCACCATCGCGACCTGCGGCGCAGGAAACGCCGCTGGGCCGCGCTGGCCACGCTGATGTCGATGGTGTCGCTGACGTTCGCATTGCTGGCCTGGCAGGCGATGGTCGCGCGCGACCAGGCGCGGGTGGCCCAGCGCACCGCCGAACTGGAGCTGACCTCGGAGCAGCAGACGCGGAGCTTCCTCTTGTCGGTGTTCCGGCTGGCCAACCCGGGCGTGGCCGGGGCCGAGACCGCGACCGTGCGCGAGGTGCTGGACCGGGCGGTGGCGACGATCGACGCGACCGACTTCGCCCGCCCGGTGATCAAGTCGCGCCTGCTGGCGACGATGGGCCAGGCCTATTCGAGCCTGGGGCTGAACCAGCGCAGCACCGAACTGCTTGGCCGGTCGCTGGAACTGCTGCCGGCGCACGAGGACTCGCCCGAGTCGCGCCGCCAGCGTATCGACAGCCAGACCGAGCTGGCCGACGTGCTGTTCGACATGGGCAACTACGAGGCGGCGCTCGCGGCGCTGGAATCGGTGGAGCCCGGCGGGGTCGAGCTCGATGCGATCGCGGCCGCGCAGCGCGCCCGGGTCGCCAACGTCCGCGGCGACATCCTGGCCTACCTCGATCGCGAACCGGAGGCCCGGGCCGCCTACGCCGAAGCGCTGGCCGCGATCGATGCGGTGACCCTGTCCGACGAGATCGACGCGTCGATCCGCAGTCGCAGCCTGGGCGGGATCGCGCTGTTGAACTTCTTTGCCGGCGACTACCCGGCCGCGGTGGAGTACTTCGCGCAGGCGACCGATATCCTGGTACCGGTATTCGGCCACGCCCATCCGGATACGATCTGGGCGATCACCTCGCTCGGCTCGGCGGCCAAGTACGCGGGCGATCTCGAGCGCGCCCGTGAGAGTTGGACGCAGGCGCTGAAATACGCGCATGCGGTCTACGACGAGGGCAACCCGGAGATCGGCACCTTGAAGCAGAACCTGGCCCGCCTGCTGCTCGAAAC
>JBFJNB010000294.1:0-4385 GCA_041633655.1 Lysobacterales bacterium
CCGCGGCGCTCGAGCCGGCCACGTCCTCGACCAGCAATTGCAGCCGGTAGCGACCGTCAGGCGGCAGCGCGTCCCAGCGATGCAGCAGCCCGTCGGCGACCGGCGTCGACGAGACCGCGAGGTCGCTCCAGCGCGGCGGACTCTCGGAATCCGAGGTCACGCGCAGCCGGTATTGGCTGAAATGGGCATCGGTCGCGGTGCCGCGGATCATCGCTCCGCGACCGATGAGCGCATCGGCGACGGGCTGGGTGATCACCGCCTCTGGCGAGGTTCGATCGACGACGACCGGGACCATCGCCTCGGCTTCCCAGCCGGCGCGGTCGAACGCCAGCACGCGCAGCTCGTAGTCGCCGTCAACGGCGGACGGAGTCCACATCCCGAAAACACCGTCCGCGGGCGCCCGGTCGGCGACGACGAGGTCCACCCAGTCGATGGTGCCGCCAGCGCGGACCTGCAGCCGATAGCCGGCCAGATGATCATCGGCTACCCTGCCGGTGATTGCATGAGGCTTCGGGCCCAGCACCGATCCGGCCGCCGGCGCGTCGATCGCGACCTCGGGCGCGCGATCGTCGAGCTCGAACTCGCGCCGCCGCTGGCTCACGTTGCCCGCTGCGTCCGCAGCCTCCAGCTCGAGCGCGTAGCGTCCGGCACCGAGCGCCGCCAGATCACCGGCCGCGTGGATCCCGGGCTGGTCGGCCGACAGCACCTGTTCCCTCTGACCTGCTGGGTCCAGCGGCTCGATCCAGGCGCGGACCGCTCGCAAGGTCGCATCCTCGACCGACACCGCGGCGAACCCGGCGGCACGTTCGAAGCCATCGGCCGGACGCAGGATTTCAAGCGCTGGCGCCGTGGTATCGACGGTCACCGAAACCGCCTCGGTCTGGACCAGGGCCCCGGACGGATCGCGTGCCTCGACCCGGAACGCGTAGCGACCGTCGGGCACGACCGCCCCGCCGGCCCCGGCCCCGTTCCAGCCGAAACGATGGGTTCCCGGCGCCAGCGCCCGGGCAGCGGTCAGGGTCGTGACCAAGGCCCCGGACGGACCGCGCACCTCTACCGTGAACACGCCGTCGGCCTGGACGCCGAGCTGCGCCGTGCTTGCATCGCTGACTCCATCGCCGTTGGGAGAGAACGCAACCGGTTGCGCTTCCAATCCCCACAGCAGGCTGGCGCTCCCGCCTACGGTGACGTCGATGATCAGCTCACTCTGATTGAACACCGCGTCGCGCGCACCAAGGCGCAGCTGGTAAAGCCCCGGAGCGAGTCCCGCGGTGGCCCAAGTTGCCAGCACCGAATCGGCGGCTGCCGGGCCGCCGATGCTCGCCAGCGGCAGCCAGTTGCCGCCCTGCCCGTAGTCGAGCGCGGCGACGCCCGGGTTCGGGTCGGCGATCTCGCCGCGGACCTCCACGATCGCCGATAGCGTCGCCCCGGCGGCCGGCGTCGTAATCGCGATCGCCGGCGGGGTGGTGTCGATCTCGCCGAAACTGAAGTAGCGGCGGGTCAGCCCGCAGCCGTCGGTGAGCGCGAACTCCAGCGCGTAACGGCCATCGCCCAGTCCGCCGCCGTCCCACGCGAACGCCGCGGTGCCGCCCAGCGCCAGATCGGCGGCGGCCACGCCGAGCGCCGGCCCGGTCACGCTCCAGCCGACACCCGGCTCGAACGCGGCCGGATAAACCGACACATCGGCCACCGCCGACTCCCGCGCCTGGATCGACACCTCGGCAAAGTCGCGCTGGCCGTCGCCGTTGGGCGAGAACACCCCGAAGCCGGGTGCAACGTCGACGTCGACCCCGGCGTCCACTTCAAACCGGCTAAACCGGCACTGCCAGGCACCGGACCAGTCCAGCGCCTCGATCAGCGCGGTGACCTCGCCACCCGGAGCCTCGGTCGTGCGCGCAAGCTCGCCGATCTGTTCGCCCTGCAGCAGCAGGCAGTCGCCATTCGTCCACTCGGCTCCGTCGGCGCAGGCGCGCGGGTCGTCCGGCTGGGCGGCCGCGACGACGAACCCGCCGCCGTCGTGGCCCGGGGCGAGCGAGACGCGGTAGCGGAACAACGCGTCGTCGGCGACCCGTCCCGCGATCGGCAGCGAGATCACACCACCGGGCTCGGACTCGGCGCAGACCTGGGCTCCGTCCGCTGGATAGTCGATCGCGACCATCGCGGGCTGGCGATCCACCGGCAGCAGCAAGCTCGACCGCACCCGGTCGCCGCTGCTGTCGGTCGCCTCGATCAGATAGGCGAGCTGTCCCGGCGTGGCCTGCGAATGGTCGAGCTCGAATCGATAGTCGCGCCCGATGGCCGGGGCGACGACGTTGGCGACCAGGATCTCGCGACCCTGATCGATTCGCAGCAAGTTCAGCACCGTCGGGGCGATCTGCGGGTCGTCGGATTCGATCAGAACCTCGACTTCCGCGCGGCCGCTGGGCTCGCCGGTGCAGAATTCGCCGGCGACCACCGCGGTGGTCGAGGTCAGGCTCAGGCAGGAGCGGGCATGGGTCGCCAGGGTGCTGTTGGCCGGGGCCCCGGCGGTCGGCGCCGAACCGCGCCAGGTCAGCTCGTAGCCGGCGCAGGGGCGGGTCGGGAAATGGAAGATCGCCGCGTAATAGCCGCCGCCGGAGGCCTCCGCCCGCGGGGCGAAAAGCTGCGAACCCGAGTAGCGCGGGTCCGATCCGCTGGCAACCCCCAGCAGGCTCGGCTGCTGCGGCGGCAGCTCGGCGATCAGCAGCGCACGGCTCAGCGTGGTGCCGTTCACCGGATGAGCGCGCCACAGCGCCCCCGCGAGCGCCGCCGCGGGCGCGCTTTCTTCGGCCAGATCGCTCAGCAGCGCGGCGACGCGCGCCTCGGCCTCGAGCCTCAGTAGCCGCCCGTACGGGTTCGCGAACACGAGCTCGTTGGACACCAGCTCGGCGCCAGCGACGAAGGCACGGGCGCGCAGCCGGACCGGATCGATTGGCGGCAGGTCGGTGGCCGGGTCCAGCGGCAGCAGCGGTCGATGGCGGGCCGCATCCGGCGTCAACGGTGGCAGCTCGAACGGGACCGTTTCGGTCGCGGTCAGCGGAGTCTTCGGCCGCACCACCCAGGCTTGCGCGGCCGGATCGAACGATTCGATCCGGTACTCGTCCACGGTGGCCCCGATCGCGGTCTCGAGATGCAGCGCGGCGCCGCCGTCGGCCCCGGCCAGCACGCCGACCGCGGCGATCTGATCCGCGCCGCGGCTCGCATCCAGTCGGCTCGAGTTACCGGCGAGGTCGGTGGCGCTCAAGCGGATCAGCGCCTCGCCGTAGGGGATCCTCAGCGCGGTGCGCGTGATGCGGATGTCCGGCTTAGGCGCAACCGGCGCATCGCGATCGATCACGATCGCGCGACCGGGCGCCACCGGCACCAGCTCCGAGAAATCCCCGGTCGCGGGTCGGTACTCCAGCCACGCCTGGTCCAGGTTGGGCTCGTCGATTCCGACTTCGATGCAGCGCGCGGGGATCAGCAGCCCGCACGGGGGTTTGCCGCGCTCCAGCATAGGCGGCAACGAAAGGTCCAGCACCGGTGGGGTGACGTCCAGCGTGATCCGGAATCGCCGGTTCGAAACCCGCAACAGGTACTCCCCTTCTGAGACCGGGAGCCCGGCCCCGTCTCGGCCGTCCCAGATGAGCGTCTCGATCGCGCCGGACACAATCGGGTACTGCCCGGAAAGCACCCGGACGACCTGCCCGTCCGCGGTTTCGATCGTCGCTTCCAGATTCAGCGGCTCCAGCACCCGGAAGCTCAGCACCGCGGTATCCTGCAAGCCGTCGCCGTTCGGGGAGATCTGGGTCGGTTCCACGCGCACATCGGCCAGCGAGGCGGGTTCGAGCCAGGTCACGCTGCGCTCGCTGCGCTCCGAGTTGCCGGCGCGGTCGGTCGCGGTCAGGCGCAACCGGTAGGTCCCCGGCTGCGGCGGCACCCAGGTCGCGAACTCATCGTCAACGACCGGCGCGCCCGACGGCGAGGTCAGCGCGAACCACTGCCCGGGTTCGTCCTCGCGCGCCCATTCCAGACGATGGCTCAGGAAATGCCGGTCGGCTGCGACCCCGCGCAACTCGATCACCGCGGCGAATCGTGCCACTTCCAGATGCGCGATCAGGTTGTCCGCGGATTCGAAGACCACCTTCGGAGCGCCGCTCCCGGCGCAACGAAACGGATCTGCGCCGCCCGGGTACGCGGGCAGATAGAGACGTTTGGTCGGGGCGCCGGCCGCACTGGGCCACCGCAGGTCTATCGGGCCGGAGCCGAGCGCAGTCAGGCTTCCGTCGGGCGCCAGGTCGAGCCGCCGCGCGTCGGTTTCGAACCGCGGCTTGACCAGCACCTGGTCGGTGCGCGCAAGCCAGGTCAGCGCGACCGGCTCGGGCAAG
>JBFJNB010000295.1:0-4375 GCA_041633655.1 Lysobacterales bacterium
GGCATTGTTCGACCTGGACGACAGCCACAAGATCTTCGAGACCGAGGGGCTGGATGCCTACGCGCGCTACCAGATCGCGCACGAGGACGACGTGCTGGGGCCGGGGATCGCGTTCGATCTGGTGCGCAAGCTGCTGCGGCTCAACGAGCTGACCGAGCACGGGCAGTCGGTGGAGGTGATCCTGTTGTCGCGCAACTCGGGCGACACCGGCTTGCGGATCTTCAACTCGATCGAGCACCACGGGCTGGACATCGTGCGCGCGGCGTTCACCGGCGGCAAGCGCCGGCATTCGTACATCCAGTCGTTCGGCGCGCACCTGTTTCTGTCCGCGCACGCCGAGGACGTGCGCGCGACGCTCGAGGCGGGCTACGCGGCGGCGACGATCCTGCCCACGGCCAGGCGCGGCTCGTCCCATCCGGAGCTTCGGATCGCGTTCGACGGGGACGCGGTGCTGTTCTCGGACGAGTCCGAGCGCATCTACCAGGAGCGCGGGCTGGAGGCGTTCGCGGCCAACGAGGCGGAGGCCGCCCGGCGCCCGCTGCCCGGGGGGCCGTTCAAGCCGGTGCTGGCGGCGCTGCACCGGATCCAGTCCTCGTTTCCGGTCGCGGACAACCCGATCCGCACCGCGCTGGTCACCGCGCGCTCGGCGCCGGCCCACAAGCGCGTGATCCTGACGCTGCGCGAGTGGGGGATCCGGATCGACGAGGCGCTGTTCCTGGGCGGCCGCGACAAGGGACCGTTCCTGGAGTCGTTCGGCGCCGACATCTTCTTCGACGACCAGACCGGCCACTGCGAGTCGGCGGCCCAGCGGGTCACGACCGGCCATGTCCCGCATGGCGTGAGCAACAAATAAGAAGTAGGAAGAGGGTGGTGTCTCCCGCGACTTGCCGGGCGCTTCCAGCTACAATGGCGGATTGGCAACACCCAACCAAGGTGCCTCAAATGTCGGCAGTTCAACCCACGCCTGAGAAGGCGACCGCCCGCGCGCCGCTGGCGCCGGCCGATCTCTACGACGTCCGCTCCGAGCTGAGCGAGGACGAACGCATGGTGCAGGACACCGTCGCGCGTTTCGTCGACGAGCGCGCGCTGCCGCTGATCCCGGAGGCGTTCGAGAAGGGCGTGTTTCCGGCCGAGCTGGTCCCGGAGATCGCCGAGCTGGGCCTGCTCGGGATGACCATCGACGGCTACGACTGCGCCGGGCTCAACAGCGTCTGCTATGGGCTGGTGTGCCAGGAACTGGAGCGCGGCGACTCGGGCCTGCGCAGCTTCGTGTCGGTGCAGAGCAGCCTGTGCATGTACCCGATCTTCGCGTTCGGCTCCGAGGAGCAGCGCCAGCGCTGGCTGCCCCCGATGGCGCGCGGCGAGGTCATCGGCTGCTTCGGGCTGACCGAGGCCCACGGTGGCTCCGACCCCGGCAACATGAAGACCCACGCCCGGCGCGACGGCGACGACTGGGTGCTGTCAGGCTCCAAGATGTGGATCACCAACGGCTCGATCGCCGATGTGGCGGTGGTCTGGGCCAACACCGACTCGGGCATCCAGGGTTTCCTGGTCGAAAAGGGCATGCCCGGATACGAGGCGCCGGATATCAAGCACAAGTTCTCGCTGCGGGCATCGGTCACCTCGGCGCTGTATTTCGACAACGTGCGCGTGCCGGAGGCCAACCGGCTCCCGGGCGCAAAGGGGCTGAAAGGGCCGCTGGCGTGCCTGACCCAGGCCCGCTACGGCATTACCTGGGGCCCGATCGGGGCCGCGATCGCGTGCTACCTGGAGGCGCTTTCCTATGCCGGCGAGCGGATCCTGTTCGGGCGCCCAGTGTCGGCGACTCAGGCCGCGCAACTGCGGCTGGCCGACATGGCGCGTCGGATCACGACCGCGCAACTGCTGTCGCTGCGCCTCGGCAGGCTGAAGGACCAGGGGGTCATGCGTCCGGCCCAGGTCAGCCTGGCCAAGTGGAACAACGTGCGCATGGCCATCGACGTGGCGCGCGACGCGCGCGACATTCTCGGCGGCGCCGGGATCACTACCGAGCACTGCCCGATCCGGCACCAGCTCAACCTCGAAAGCGTGATTACTTATGAGGGTACCGAGACCGTGCATCAACTGGTGATCGGCCGCGAGATCACCGGCCACAACGCGTTCTGAATTCACCGCCCGTGGTCACGGAGGCGACGGCGCCGGCGGGCGCCAAGCGGCTCAACCGCGCCGAGATCGTCGATCGGAACTTCCTCGACGTCATCGCCGCGTTCGAAGGCCCAGTGCGCGAGATCCAATGGCCGCTCCCCGGATCGAGCCTCGATCCGCTGACTTTCATCGAGCTGTTCGAGTCGCAGATGATGAGCCGCCACCTGGACCTGCTGGCGCGGCAGCTCAGGCTCGAGGACAAGGTCTTCTACACTATAGGCAGCGCCGGCCACGAGGGCAACGCGGTGCTGGGCCGGCTGTTTCGGGCGACCGACCCGGCCTTCCTGCACTACCGCTCTGGCGCCCTGATGATGGAGCGCTCGCGCCAGGTCTCCGGGATCGACCCGATCCGAGACGCCGCGCTGTCGTTCGCCGCCTCGAGCGAGGACCCCGCCGCCGGCGGGAGGCACAAGGTGTGGGGCAGCCGGGCGCTGTGGGTGCCGCCGCAGACCAGCACCATCGCCAGCCACCTGCCCAAAGCAGTCGGTTGCGCGCTGGCGATCGCCCACGCACCGCGGATCGGCCACGCCCTGCCGGTGCCCGAGGACAGCATCGTGCTGTGCAGCTTCGGCGACGCCAGCGTCAACCACTCGACCGCCCAAGGCGCGCTGAACACCGCCCAGTGGGCCGCCTACCAGGGCCTGCCGGTGCCGATCGTGTTCGTCTGCGAGGACAACCGGTGGGGCATCTCGGTGCAGACCCCCGCGGGATGGGTCGAGAGCAGCGTTCGCGCGCGCCCGGCCATCGAGTATCGGCGCGCGGACGGGCTGAACCTGCTCGCCGCTTACGACGCCGCGCGCGAGGCGATCGAATACTGCCGCGCGCGGCGGCGACCGGTGTTCCTGCACCTGGACGTGGTCCGGCTGCTCGGCCACGCCGGCACCGACTTCGAGATCGAATACCGCGACCCGGCCGAGCTGGCCGCGGCCGAGGCACGCGACCCGCTGCTCGTCAGCGCGCGGCTGGCGCTCGAGCACGGGCTGCTGAGCGCCGAGGAGCTTAAGGCCCGCTACGAGGACATCCGCGAGCGCTGTCGCGTGGCCGCTCGGCGGGCGGAACTGCGGCCCAAGCTCAAGACCGCGGACGAGGTGATGGCGCCACTGGCGCCGTACGACGCGGCGGCGGTGGCCGCCGAGGCCGGCCGCAACGACTACGCGGCAGCGCGGATCGCCGCGTTCGGCGGCGAGGAGGCTTTGCCCGAGAACCAGCCGCCGCGGCACCTGGCGGTGAACCTGAACCGCGGGCTGACCGATCTGCTGGCGAAGTACCCACAGGCGCTGGTTTTCGGCGAGGACGTCGCGCAGAAGGGCGGGGTCTACACCGTGACCAAAGGGCTGACGCGGACGTTCTCCAGCCGGCGGGTATTCAACACCCTGCTCGATGAGCAGTCGATCCTGGGAATGGCCCAGGGCTTCGGGCTGATGGACCTGCTGCCGATTCCGGAGATCCAGTACCTGGCCTATTTCCACAACGCCTGCGACCAGATCCGCGGCGAGGCCTGCTCGCTGCAATACTTCTCCAACGGCACGTTCGCCAATCCGATGGTGGTGCGGATGGCGGGCCTGGGTTACCAGAAGGGCTTCGGCGGGCACTTCCACAACGACAACTCGATCGCCGCGCTGCGCGACATTCCCGGGCTGATCGTCGGCTGCCCCAGCCGCGGCGACGACGCGGTGCGGATGCTGCGCACGCTGGCCGCGCTGGCCAGGGTCAATGGCCGGGTGAGCGTGTTCCTGGAGCCGATCGCGCTGTACATGACCCGCGATCTGCTCGAAACCGGCGACAACCGATGGCTGTTTTCATACCCGCGGCCGGAAGAGCACCTGGCTCCGGGGGAGGCGCGCATCTACCACCCGTTCGCCGGCGACCTGCTGATCGTGACCTTCGGCAACGGGGTGCTGATGAGCCTGAAGGTGGCCCATCGGCTCGAAATCGAACTCGGGGTGCGGACCCGGGTCATGGACCTGCGCTGGCTGGTGCCGCTGAACGGCACCGCGATCGCCGAGCAGGCGGCGCAGTGCGGGGCGGTGCTGGTGGTCGATGAGGGGCGCTCGAGCGGCGGTATCGGCGAGGCGGTGCTGGCGGAGCTGGCCGAGCGCGCGCCGGGGCACCGCTGCGCCCGGGTCGCGGGGCGCGATTCCTACACTCCTCTGGGTCCGGCCGCCGGCAGCGGGCTTCCGTCGGTGGAGCA
>JBFJNB010000296.1:0-4361 GCA_041633655.1 Lysobacterales bacterium
GATCGCCGGGATGATCACCAGCCAGGACAGCAAACCCCCGCCGACCATCACGGTCGCGATCCGCGGCCCGAGGATGTAGCCGACCCCGAACAGCGCCGGCGAGACGTCCATCCCGAGCTGCCCCTTTTTCAAGAACGGAATCGCGCTGGTGACCTCGGCCGGAATCACCTTGATCCACGAGGTCAGGAACTTGACCAGCGCACCGACCCCGAGCCCCAGGAACACGAAGCGCGCGCTGCGCCCGCCGACCTCGTTGGCGACCAGCACCTCGGCGCAGGCGGTGCCCTCCGGGTAGGGCAGGTTGCCGTGCTCGCGCTCGATCAGGAAGCGCCTGAGCGGAATCATGAACAGCACCCCGAGCAGCCCGCCGCACATCGCCAAGAGCGTCATCTGCAGCAGGTCCGGCGCGACGCCCCACAGGAACAGCGCGGGCAAGGTGAAGATCACGCCGCTGGCGAGCGAACTGGAGGCCGATCCGATCGTCTGCGACAGATTCGCCTCCAGGATCGTGCCCTCGCGTCCGGCCGCGGCCAGCGCCCGAAACGCGGCGATCGTCATCACCGCGACCGGAATCGAGGTGCTGATCGTCAGCCCGGCGCGCAGGCCGAGGTAGGCGTTGGCCGCGCCGAACACGATCCCGAAGAAGATGCCGAAGCCGATCGCCTTCAGCGAGAACTCGGTCAGCGTTTCGCCGGCGGCCACGTAGGGCTGGTAGCTGCGCCCGTCCTCCAGCGGGACGTATGCGTCCTGGCTCAAACCCTTGCGACCCGTTGCTTCACTCATGCAATGCTCTCCGTTGTTTCGTGCTGCCCGCGGGTCAGGTGCTGCTGCGGCGCGCCGCGGCGACCAGCCGCGCCGCGCGCCCGCCGCCGCCCTGCGCGATCGCGATCCCGCTCAGCACCAGCGCCAACGCCGGCCAGGCGGTGACCGGCAGCGCCTCCCCGAGCACCAGCGCGCCGAGCAGTGCCGCCCACACCGGGATCAGGTAGTTCATCGTCGCGACGAACGCGGCGCTGGTCTCGCGCAGCACGTAGAAGTAAACCACGCTCGCGAGCGCGGTGCTGCCGAGCCCGAGAAAAACCACCGAGGCCAGCGCCAGGTTCCAGCCCGGCCACCAGGGCTGACCGGCCGGGGTCAGGATCAGATCCGCCGGCAGCATGACCGCGGCGGCAAGAACGACCACGATCAGCGACGACACCGACGGGTCCAGCGGTGGCAGCCCGCGCGCCAGCACCACCGCCAGCCCGTAGCTGGCGGCGCCGGCCAGCACCGCCAACTGGCCTGCCAGTGCGCCCCGCGGCGGCCAGCCCAGCGTCGGGGCCAACAGCATCACCACCCCGACGAAACCGATCACGAACCCGAGCGCCTGGCCGCGGCTCAAGTGCTCGTTGGGCAGCAGCAGCCGCGCGCAGACCAGCACCGACAGCGGCATGAACGCGTTCAGGATGCCGGCCAGGGCCGAGTCGATCAGGGTCTGACCCCACGAGATCAGCAGGAAAGGCAGCCCGTGGCCGCAGAGCGACACCGCGACCAGGCGCACCCAGACGCGGGTCCCGCGCGGCAGCCGGGAACCGCGCAGCGCGAAGATGACTCCGAGCAGCGCCGCGGCCAGCACCAGCCGCAGCGCGGTGATCCGCAGCGGATTCAGCACCTCGAGCGCGTTTTCGATCAGCGCGTACGAGGACCCCCAGACCACGACCAGCACCAGCAGGCCGAGCCAGTAGCGCAGCGGCACCGCGCTGGAGTGAGCGGCGCCTTGCCTCATGCCGCCGCGCCGCAAGGGCCGACCACATCGGAGACGATATCCAGATGGATCGTGGCGCTCATCGCGCGGGCGGATCGAACGAGCCGGCCGGGCCGGGGAATACCACCGGCGATTCGAACCCGTCGCGGGCGACGCTGGCCACGCCGAAGAAGTAATTGTCGATCACCAGGTTGCGCATCGTGTGGGCCTCGACCCGGCCGACATAGACGCTGCGGCTCCAGCGCGGCTCATCGGTGAGGCGCCAGTAGACCCGATAGCCAGCGACGTGCGACCGCTCGGCCTCGCTCGGCGGCGCCCAGTTGAGCGTGGTGTGCGGGCTCACCGCGCCCTCGATTTCGACCCGCGACGGCGGCGCCGGGGCGCTCGCCAGCGCCGCCAGGGTCAACACGTTGAGCGCGGTCAGCTTGGCCGCGTAGTCGAAGTCGACCCCGTCGATCACGTCCCCATAGGCGATGCCGTCCTCGGTCCGGACGTCCTGGTGCTGGCGCTGGTAGTGCTCGTTGGTCTCCATGATCCGCACCGCAGGGTAGCCCAGGTCATTGAACGGCCGGTGGTGGCCGCCGCGCCGGAAACGGTCGAGCCGGTAGATCACCATCACGTCCAGGTCGGGGATGAACCGATCGGCGATCGAGTCGACGTAGCGCGCCAGGTTGCGCGAAGGCGAGTCGACCTCACCGCCGCGGAAGCGCCGCGCGGTGGCCTCCTCCGCGGTCTCGTTCATCCGGGTACCCTCGGCGAACACCCGCGCGGTGGTGTTGTCGATGACCCCGTTGATCCCGGCGATGTTGCCGATCATGTCGTTGTTCAGCACCCCGGTGATCCGCCAGCGATCCTTCAGCGCCTGGGCGGCCATGATCCTGCCGCCGAAAAGCCCCTGCTCCTCTCCCGACAGGCCGGCGTAGACGATCGAGCCCGCGAATCGACGGGCCGACAGCACCCGCGCGGCTTCCAGCACCCCGGCCATCCCGGAGGCGTTGTCGTTGGCGCCCGGGGAGTCCGAGCTGAAATCCATCGGATCGGAGACCCGCGAGTCGATGTCGCCGGACATCACCACGTAGCGCCCGGGATCCACGGTCCCGCGCTGGATCGCGATCACGTTGACGATCTCGGTACGCTCGGGGATGCGTTCCTCGCCCTGGACGAAATCGGACTGGTAGGTGACCTCGAGACAACCGCCGCAGCCGGCCGAAATGCGTTCGAACTCGGCGAAGATCCAGCGCCGTGCGGCGCCGATGCCGCGGGTCTCCGAGACCGTGTCCGACAGCGTGTGGCGGGTCCCGAATCCGACCAGCGTGCGGATGTCGGCCTCGATCCGCCCGGCCGACACGGCCAGGCGCAGCTCCTCCATCAGCCCGCCGTCGACGCCAGGCGCCGGCGGCTGCGCCGCGGCGCCGACAGCTAACGCCAGTGAGACGAGACCCATGCAAGCTCGCATCCGCACGCTCCGACCTTTGGGCGAGCGCCAGAATGTACCGCACGGGCAGTGCGGTGGCCACCACGGCCGCACCCCGCCGCTCCCCGCGGATTCGATCTCGCCCGATCCCATCGCGCGCGCTAAAGCTCCGAGTCTTCCGGCCGATCAATACCTTGGCGTGATCCGGGACTGCAACAGATTTCCGGAGGCCAATCAGGGCTGGGTTGCAAGGAAAAAAGAACCATGCAGATGACAATGACTGACCGCGTCGCGCCGCGACGCAAACCCGGCGAGCGCGTCCGGGAATACCCATTCAGACTCAGCGGAGCCGTTGCGGGGGTGGTTCTTTGCGCCCTGCAGGCCGGCTGCGCGATCATTTATCCGCCAATCGACGCGTTGGGATCCAATTGCGAATCGTACGGGGTCAGCGAGCGGCAGAAATCCCCGATGAACTGCCCTCTTGGCGCCGACGGCTTGCCCGTTGTCGAACAGGTTTCCTTCAGCCAGATTCAGGAACTGTGTATCGGGGACTCCCCGGTTTCGCCCAGTTTCTACATCTGGGGCTGCGTGGCGCCCAAAGGGGAAGGTGGAATCAACCAGGCCTACGCGGTCGACAAAGCGCCCTCCGTTTACCGCCACGAGCAGTGCCACTGTATTCTCGGACCGGCGCACAACGATCGGTACTGATCGCCTTCTGTGTCGCACCAGACAACAGGCCGAATGCCATACAACAACGGCGGCACACGCCATTGGCCGGGTTTGCATCCGCGAGCCCGGCCCCTTTCTCTTCAGCTAGGCCGGCGCGTGCCGCGGTATCTCGAGCTTTCTCATCTTCTCGATCAGCGTGGTTCTGGGGAGGCTCAAAAGCTCGGCTGCCCTGGCAACGACGTTATCGCTCAGGGTCAGGGCCTGCTCGATCAGGGACCGTTCCTGAGCGCGCAGATGCTCGGACAGATTCAGGCCGCTTTCGGTCAGCGTCGGACTGGCTGAGCCGCGGTCGCCGACGACCGGGATTCCCGCAGCGCCCGCGCCATTGCCGGCGGAACCGTGGTTCGGCAGCCCGGCGGGCAGGTGTTCGGCATCGACGACCTCGTCGGGGTATATCACCGCCAGGCGCTGGATCACGTTCGCCAGTTGTCTGACGTTGCCCGGCCAGTGATAACGCTTGAGTTCGCGCAGGGC
>JBFJNB010000297.1:0-4360 GCA_041633655.1 Lysobacterales bacterium
GCGCGCGCGCCACGCCGAGCGGGTGCTCGAGCGCGGCCTGCCCGGCCCGGGCCTGGAGGAATGGAAATACACCTCGCTGGCGGCGCTCGACAACAAGGCGCTGCGCCTGGCGCCGTCGGCGCCGGTCGAGCCGTCGCTGGAAGAGCTCGGCGCGCTCGCGGTGCCCGGGTTCGCCAGCCACCGGCTGGTGTTCGTAAACGGCCGCTTCGCCGCCGCGCTGTCGTTGCTCGAGCCGCTGCCGCCGGGCGCCTCTGCGACCCCGCTGGCCCAGGCCGGCGCGGCCGAGCTCGAAGGCGTCCGTGCGCGCCTGGCGCAGGACTTCGCCGCGCCGGAAACGGCGTTTGCCGCGCTCAACACCGCCGCCGCTGGCGACGGATTGATCGTTCGCCTGGAGGCCGGTTGTGCGCTGGACCGCCCGCTGGAGTGCCTGTATTTGAGCGTGGCCGGCGCCGAGGAGCTGGCGGTCAACCTGCGCAACGTGTTCGTGTTGGGCGAGGGCGCTCGCGCGGTGCTGATCGAGCGCCACGCCGCGCTCGGTGAGGCCGGCCACTTCACCAACCTGGTCGACCAGTTCGAACTCGGTCCCGGGGCGAACCTCGAGCACGTGCGGATTCAGACCGAGGCCGACTCGGGCTACCTGGTCACCCGCGCCGACGCCAGCCTGGCGCAGGACGCCGAGTATCGCTACCACGGCTTCGATCTCGGCGGGCGCACGGTGCGCCACGACGTCAACTTAAGCCTGGACGGCCCCGGCGCCCGTTGCGCGCTGGCCGGCGTCTACGCCCTCGACGGGCGCCGCCACGTGGACAACCACACCCGGATCGATCACCGGGCCCCGCGCACCGTGTCCACCGAGCTGTTCAAGGGCGTGGTCGACGGGCGCGCCCGGGCGGTGTTCAACGGCAAGGTGGTCGTCCACCCCGGCGCCGACGGCACCGATGCGACGCAGAGCAACCGCAACCTCGTGCTGTCGCCGCACGCCGAGGTCGACACCAAGCCGGAGCTGGAAATCTACGCCGACGACGTCAAGTGCGCCCACGGGGCGACCGTCGGCCAACTGGACGAGGCGCAGTTGTTCTACCTGCGCAGCCGCGGCCTGGCCGAGCGCGAGGCCCGGGCGCTGCTGACCTACGCGTTCTGCCGCGAGGTCGTCGACCGCCTGGAGGCTGCGCCGCTGCGCGACCACATCGCGGCGCGGATCGTCGAGCATCTGCCGCGACCCGAGGCGCTGGAGGAGATCGGATGAACATCGGAACGCTGAAGGCCCCCGGGGTGTCGCCGGAATTCGAGGTCGAGCAAAGGCGCCGGGATTTCCCGAACCTGAGTCGAGAAATACACGGTAAGCCTCTGATTTATTTTGATAATGCCGCAACAGCGCAACGCCCGCTGGCGATGATGGCGGCCACCGATGACTACTACCGCCGGTGCAACGCCAACGTGCACCGCGGCGTGCACACCTTGAGCGAGGAGGCGACCACCAAGTTCGAGGCCGCGCGCGACTCGATGCAGCGCCTGATCAACGCGCCCGACCGGCGCGAGGTGATCTTCGTGCGCGGGGTCACCGAGGGAGTGAACCTGGTGAGCCAGGCGTTCGTTCGACCGCGCGTGGGGTCCGGTGATCAGATCCTGATCTCGCACATGGAGCACCACTCCAACATCGTGCCGTGGCAGTTGCTGTGCGAGCAAACCGGGGCGACGCTCAAGGTGATCCCGATGAACGAGCGCGGCGAGCTGATCTGGGAAGAGTTTGAAAAGCTGTTGAGCCCAGCCGTCAAAATCCTCGCGCTGGTGCACGTGTCCAACGCGCTGGGCACGATCAACCCGGTCAAACGCATGGTCGCCGCAGCCCACGAGCACGGCATTCCGGTGCTGCTCGATGGCGCCCAGGCGATGCCGCATATGGCGGTGGACGTGGCCGAGATCGGCTGCGATTTTTACTGCGTGTCGGGGCACAAGATGTTCGGCCCGACCGGAATCGGGATCCTGTACGGGCGCGCCGAATTGCTCGAGGAGATGCCGCCCTATCACGGCGGCGGCGAGATGATCCGGCACGTGACGTTCGAGCAGACCACTTACAACGACCTGCCGTCGAAATTCGAGGCCGGCACCCCGAACATTGCCGGCAGCATCGGCCTGGGCGCCACCGCGGAGTACCTGATGGACATCGGGATGGAGCGCATCAGCGCTTACGAGCGCGGCCTGCTCGACTACGCGACCGCGGTCATCGGCGCCGTTCCGGGGCTCAGGCTGATCGGCACCGCGGCCCACAAGGCCGGCGTGGTCTCGTTCACCTTGGACGGGGTCCACCCGCACGACCTGGGCACGATCCTCGACCACGAGGGGATCGCGATCCGCACCGGCCACCACTGCGCGATGCCGGTGATGCAGTTCTTCAAGGTGCCGGCCACCTCGCGCGTGTCGCTGGCGTTCTACAACACCCGCGACGAGATCGATCGCTTCGCCGAGGCGCTGGAGCGCGCGCGCCGGGTTCTCGCCTGATCGTCCAGGCTGGTAGACTGCCCCGCATGAGTGAGTGGGTCAGGGTGGCCGCGGTGGGGGAGATCGGCCCGGGCGAGTACAAACGGATCGAGATCGACGAGGTCCCGATAGCGGTGTTCAACCTCGATGGCGAGTATTTCGCGATCGAGGACGTGTGCACCCACGATGGCGGGGTGCTGACCGGCGGCTCGACCGAGGGCTGTCAGATCGAATGCCCGCGCCACGGAGCGCGCTTCGACATCCGCACCGGCGAGGCCCTGACCGCGCCCGCCTACGAGCCGACCGCGACGTTCCCGATCCGGATCGACGGCGAGGCCATCTATACCCGCGACGACCGCTGGGACTGAGCTGCCGCGATGCGGATCAAGTCCCTCCGCCGGATCGTGCTGATCCTCGGGCCGGCGCTGGCGCTGATTGTCGGGCTCGCGGTCGCCGGGCGGATCTCGCCCGCTGCCGGCTGGGCCGCCGGCGTAACCACGCTGTGCGCGCTGTGGTGGATTTTCGAGCCGATCCCGATCCCCGCCACCTCGCTGATCCCGATCGCGGTGTTTCCGCTGGTCGGGGTGCTCCCTCCGAGCGAGGTCGCGAGGGCCTACGGCAGCCCGCTGATCCTGCTGCTGATGGGCGGATTCATGCTGTCGACCGCGATGGAGAAAAGCGGCGCTCACCGGCGCCTGGCGTTGGGCATGGTGAATCTGTTCGGCGGAGGCGGGCGTGCGCTGGTGTTCGGTTTCATGACCGCCGCGGCGATCCTCAGCATGTGGATATCCAATACCGCAACCACGCTGATGCTGCTGCCGATCGTGCTCGCGGTGCTGGAGAAATCGGACGATCACAAACTGCATCGGGCGCTGATCCTGGGAATCGCATACGCCGCCAGCGTGGGCGGCGTCGGGACCCCGATCGGGACCCCGCCCAACCTGATCTTCATGCGCGTTTACGCCGAGACCACCGGGATGCAAATCACCTTTCTCGGGTGGATGAAGTGGGCGCTGCCGGTAGTCGCGGTGCTGGTCCCGATCATCGGGCTGTGGCTGACCCGGCGGATCCGTCACGCGCGGCCGCTGGAACTGCCGCAAGTCGGCAAGTGGCGTCCCGAGGAGGTACGCACCTTGAGCGTGTTCGCGGTCACCGCGCTGGCGTGGGTCACGCGGCGTGAACCGTTCGGCGGCTGGAGCGGTCTGCTGGGGCTGGACGGCGCCAATGACGCCAGCGTCGCGCTGATCGCGGTGGTGGCGATGTTCCTGATCCCGAACGGGCGAGGCGGCCGGCTGATGAACTGGAAACGCGCCGGCAGCATCCCCTGGGGAATCCTGATCCTGTTCGCCGGCGGGATCACGATCGCCGAGGCGTTCACGTCCTCGGGCATCAGCGAGGCGCTGGGCAACCGGTTGCTGGCTCTGGGCGGCCTGCCCACGCTGCTGCTGATCGCCGGTATTTGTCTCACCGTGACGTTCCTGACCGAGATCACCAGCAACACCGCGACCACCGCGCTGCTGATGCCGATCCTGGCCGCCGGGGCGATCGCGATCGGGATCGACCCGGCGCTGTTGATGGTGCCGGCGGCGATGACCGCGAGCTGCGCCTTCATGCTGCCGGTCGCGACCGGGCCCAACGCGGTGATCTTCTCCTCCAACCGGATCACGATCCGCGAGATGGCCCGCGAGGGCTTCGTGCTGAACCTGCTCGGCGTAGCCGTGGTCAGCACTCTGTGCTACCTCAGCCTGGGGTGAGGGCAACTCGAATCCAAACCGGTCGTGAGCCGCTCGCCGACCCCGTTGGTAGCGGTAGCGGCGACTACGATCCCGGTCGGAGCCCGATGACGTTTGGGTACGACTCTACTAACCCGACTATTGCACGA
>JBFJNB010000298.1:0-4341 GCA_041633655.1 Lysobacterales bacterium
GGGTAATTCATTGAATATCAGAGCGTGCAGGATCGCCAACGACAAGGCGTGTACCGCAGGTAATATGTCGATATTGCCAAGGGACACAACGCCGTCGTTGGCGATCCTGCGCGCTCCCGAAGGGCGCGCCGCACAAGGCCTGTGGCCGCGTTGCGGTTCTTGGCAAGGACCGGCCATTCCCGGCGAACCACGCCTTGCCACAGGCCTTGTGCGGCACGCTGATACTCAACGAATTACCCAGACAGGACACTAGCCACCCCGCCAACCACGGATTCATCTTCAAGTGAGCGAGCAAGACCGTATCTTCATCAAGAATTTCGCCCTCCTGATCACCGGCCTGGTTGTGTTCACGATCGTCATGGCCCTGCTCGGCATCCGGCTGAACAAGCTCACCTCCCGACCCGACAATCCGGACAAGGTCGCCGCGCTGGAGGCGCGCATCGCGCCGGTCGGCGTGGTTTACGCCGGCGAGACCGGGCGCGCGGCCCGGGCGGCGGCCGAAGCGGCCGCGGCCGCAGCGGTGCCGCAGGTTGCGTTCGACGGTTCGCTCGATGGGCAACTGATCTACGACAACGTCTGCGGGGCCTGCCATGGCCCCGGCGTGGCGGGGTCGCCGCAGTTGATTCGGTCGGCGTGGGAACCGCGGCTGGCTCGGGGCATAGACCAGTTGGTGACCAACGCGATCGCGGGCTACCAGGGCGAGGCCGGGCTGATGCCAGCGCGCGGCGGACGGATGGACCTGTCCGACGATCAGGTCCGCGCCGCGGTCCAGTGGATGGTCGACAACCTTAAGTGACACCCGCGCGGGTCGGGCTGCTCGCGTTCCTGCTCGCCGGCTGCACCGACCCGGGCCCGCAGTCGGGCTGCGGCGGGCCGGCAACGCCGATTCACCTGATCCAGGGCCACGCCCCCGCAAGCGCGCG
Source organism: Lysobacterales bacterium (assembly GCA_041633655.1). Taxonomy (GTDB): domain Bacteria; phylum Pseudomonadota; class Gammaproteobacteria; order Xanthomonadales; family SZUA-38; genus JBFGYD01. The sequence continues at coordinate 924 of JBFJNB010000298.1, forward strand.
GCGCGGCGAGGGACATTCCATCGAGGCGGTGGCAACGCTGCGCCTGGACGGAGCGGACGGCTCGCTGCTCGGCACCTTCGTCGAAGCCGTGGCCGCGGAGCGCGACCCCGATCCCGCGACCTCCGAGGGCCTGCTGGCCGCCGGCGTCGAACTCGAGCCGGGCCGGCGCCACGCGCTGCGCGGCACGGTGGTCGAGCTGGGCGATCCCGAGCGTGGGCTGACCGCGCTGGAGGTGATCGAGGCCACCGATTGCGGCGCTGCGACGCTGCCGCCCGCGGTCGCCATCTCGCTGCCGGCGGACCGCCATCTGGAAGCCCTGGAAGGGATGCGCGTCCGGGTAGACGGACCGCTCACGGTCAGCGGCAACTACCGCCTCGGCAGCCACGCGGAGATGGTCGTGGCCGCCGGCGGGAGGCTCTATCAGCCGACCGAGCGGACCGCGCCCGGAGACGCGGCGCGCCGGGCGGCGAGGGCCGACCGGCGCCGCAGCCTGGTGCTGGACGATACCAGCCTCGCGGCCGACGCCAGCGCGCTGTCGTGGTGGACCGAGCCGCTCGGGCCGAGCCTCCCGCGCGCCGGTGATGCGCTCGCCGCGGTCACCGGCGTGATCGGCGACTGGGACGGCTATCGCCTGCACCTGTCGGCTCCAGTCACCAGGACCCACCGGCAAGAGCCGCCGGCACCGCCGCCACGCGCGGGGGGGTTGCGGGTGGCGACCTTCAACCTGCTCAATTTCTTCAACGGCGACGGCCGCGGCGGTCGCTTTCCGGCAGCTCGCGGCGCGGCGACACCGCTGGAGTTCGAGCGCCAGAAGACTAAGCTGGTAAGCGCGCTCGAGGCGCTGGACGCCGAACTCTATCTGCTGGCCGAGCTGGAGAACGATGGCTCGGGGGAGGACTCGGCGGTGGTCGAGCTGGCCAGAGCCCTGGCCCGCGCGACCGGGCGCGGCTACCGGGCGGTCCCGACCCCGCCAGGCGGCCTCGGCGACGACGCTATCGCGGTGGGGATGATCTACGATGCCGCTTCGCTTGCGCTGGGCGCTCCCGCGGAGACCGTCAAGGGCTTCCCGTTCGACGACCTGAACCGGCCGCCGCTGCTGGCCCGCTTTCGCCCGCGCGACGGCGGACCCGAGTTCAGCGCGGTGGCGGTCCACTTCAAGTCCAAGGGCTGCAACGAGGCGAGCGGCGAGAACCGCGACTCCGGCGACGGACAGAGCTGCTGGAACCCGATCCGGGTCGCGGCGGCCCGGGCGCTGGCCGACTGGATCGCGGCCCTGCCCGGGGTCGAGCCCGACTGGACCCTGATCGGCGGGGACTTCAACGCCTACACCCGCGAGGACCCGCTCGCGGTGCTGACCGGGCGCGGCTACCGGCGGCTGGCCACCGGCGACGGACCCGAGTACTCATTCGTCTACCGCGGGCGGGCCGGGGCGCTCGATCACGGGTTCGCCGGCCAGCGCCTCTCCGCGCGCCTCGAGCGGGCCGCGGCTTGGCACATCAACGCCGACGAGGCCGCCTGGCTCGACTACCGGGTGCTGGACAAACCGCCCGGCGATCCGCTGTACGCGCCGACTCCCCGGCGCAGCTCCGACCACGACCCGCTGATCCTCGACTTCGATCTGCGCTGATCCCGGATGGCTGACAAATTGTCCTGATTGCTGATACATTGTCCGCCAATGGCTGCGCCGGTCGACAATCTGGCCCACAACCTGGCCCACAACCTGACCGCGATGCGCAAGCGTCGCCAGCTCTCCCAGGCGAAGCTGGCCGCGATCGCCGGAATCCCGCGCTCGACCGTGACCCACATGGAGTCCGGGGCCGGCAACCCGTCACTGGCCAACCTGGCCCGGGTCGCGGGGGCGCTGCAGGCGAGCATGGAGGACCTGCTGGCGCGACCCCACGACTCGGTCATCCTCCTCGACGCGGCCCAGGTGCCGGTCAAGACCGCCGGCCGGGCCAAGGTGTTCAAGCTGCTGCCGCAGCGCGTCGGTGCGCTGGAGCTCGATCGCTTCGAACTGCGTCCGGGCGGATCGCTGCCGGGCGCACCGCACACCAAGGGCACGCTGGAGTACTTGTACGGCCTCAAGGGCGCGGTCCAGGTGCTGGTCGGCGGCGAGACCTACCGGGTGGGCGCCGGGGACCTGCTGAGCTTCCCGGCCGATCAGCCGCACTCCTATCGCAACGCCGAGCGCTCGATTGCCGAGTTGTTGAGCGTCGTGGTGCCGATTCCGCTGAGCCGCTGAGTTTCGCTGCGGCGGGCTCAGCGGTATGATTGACGGCCCGTTCGGATGAACTGCGAGGGATGATGAGCGAAGGGCCGTTGCGCCATCCGCGCGAGTTTCCCCCGACCCAAGCCGCCGTGCTGCTGCCCGGGCCGGTCGGTGATCTGGAAGCGATGACCGACGTTCCCGATCCCGCCGAGGATATCGGCGTAGTCGCGATCCTGTGCCATTCCGAGGCCGAAGACGGCGGCACCCTACACAACAAGGTCGTGCACATGATGGAGCGCTCGCTGCGGGAGCTGGGCGCGCGCACGGTCCGGTTCAATTTTCGCGGGGCCGGCGCCAGCGAAGGCGCGTTCGATTCCGGGTACGGCGAATCCGAGGACCTGCTGGCGGTGGCCGCCTGGGCGCGCGAGCATCGCCCGCGGGATCAGTTGTGGCTGGGGGGCTTCGGTTTTGGCTGCTACGTGGCGATGCGGGCCTGCCAGAAGTTGCCGGTCGGGTGCCTGGTGCTGGTTGCACCGCCGGTGGACGACTACGACTTCGCCGCGCTGCCGCTGCCCCAATGCCCGTGGCTGGTGATCCAGGGTGACGCCGACCAGCGCACCCATGCCGACGCCGTTTATGCCTGGGTCGAGGCGATCGAGGAACCGCCGCAACTGGTCAAGATCGAAGATGCCGATCACTCCTTTCACCGCCGGCTGATGGACCTGCGCGGGGTCATCAAGAACGGCATCCGACGCCTGTTCCGGACCGACGCGGACGAATGAGCGCGCTGCCGGACGGGGATGAGACCCCGTGGCAACGCTATCGGCACGACCTCACGCGCGAGGGATTCGTCGCCGATGCGGCCCAGGAACGCGCGGTCGCGCGCCTGCAGCGACTGTACGACGACCTGGTTCGGCGCGGCTCGCGCGGCGGCCTCGGCGGCCTGATCGGGCGGCTGCGGCGGCGCCCCCCGCCGCCGGGTCTGTACCTGTGGGGCGGGGTCGGGCGCGGCAAGACCTATCTGATGGACTGCTTCTACGAGTGCCTGCCGCTGGCGGCCAAACGGAGGGTGCATTTTCATCGCTTCATGGAGGACGTGCACGACCGGCTGGCCGCCGTCGGTGACGCCCCCGATCCGCTCGTCACCGTGGCCCGCGCGCTGGCCGACGAGACCCGGGTGCTGTGCTTCGACGAGTTTTTCGTCAGCGA
>JBFJNB010000299.1:0-4335 GCA_041633655.1 Lysobacterales bacterium
CCGGCTGGCAATCATGCTCCCCAATATCCTGCAGTACCCGATCGCGCTGTTCGGGGCGCTGCGCGCGGGGCTCACCGTGGTCAACACCAACCCGATGTACACCCCGCGCGAGCTGCGCCATCAGTTGACCGACTCGGGCGCTAGCGCCGTGGTGGTGCTGGAGAATTTCGCGCACACGCTGGAAAAGGTCATCGCCGACACCCCGGTGCGCCAGGTGCTGGTGACCGGCATCGGCGATCTGCTCGGGTTCCCCAAGGGCATCCTGACCAATTTCGTCGTGCGCCGGGTCAAGAAAATGGTGCCGGCCTACCGGCTCCCGACCGCGGTGCGCTTCGTGGACGCGCTCAAGGCCGGGCGCTCGCTGACGCCCCCGGAGGTCGCGCTCGGACACGATGACCTGGCGTTTCTGCAGTACACCGGCGGCACCACCGGGGTCGCCAAGGGCGCGATGCTGTCCCACGGCAACATCGTGGCCAACATGCAGCAGTCGGCCGCCTGGCTGGGCGCCAACGTCAAGCTCGGCGAGGAGGTGATCATCACCGCGCTGCCGCTTTATCACATCTTCGCGCTGACCGCGAACTGCCTGGTATTCATGAAGTTCGGGGGGCTGAACCACTTGATCACCAATCCGCGCGACATGCCGGGCTTCGTCAAAGAGCTGTCGCAGGTCCCGTTCACCGCGATCACCGGGGTCAACACCCTGTTCAACGGGCTTTTGAACACGCCCGGCTTCGCGGATATCGATTTCTCGCGTCTGCGCATGACCCTGGGCGGCGGCATGGCGGTGCAGCGCGCGGTCGCCGAGAAGTGGAAGAAGGTCACCGGGGTGACCCTGGTCGAGGCTTACGGGCTGACCGAGACCTCGCCCGCGGCCTGCATCAACCCGCCGAACCTGAGCGAGTACAACGGCTACATCGGACTGCCGATCCCCTCGACCGAGGTTCAGATCAAGGACGACGACGGCAACGCGCTCGGGTTCGAGCAGGAAGGCGAGCTGTGCATCAGGGGACCGCAGGTCATGAAGGGCTACTGGCAGCGCCCCGAGGAAACCGCCAAGGTCATGACCGCGGACGGTTTCCTGCGCACCGGCGACATGGCCTACATGACCCCGGAGGGATTCTGCCGGATCGTCGATCGCAAGAAGGACATGATCCTGGTGTCGGGCTTCAACGTGTTTCCCAACGAGATCGAGGACGTGGTCGCCTCGCATCCGAAGGTGCTGGAGGTGGCCGCGATCGGGGTGCCCGACGACAGGGCCGGCGAAGTGGTCAAGATCTGCGTGGTCAAGAAGGACCCGAGCCTGACCGCCGACGAGCTCAAGGCGCACTGCCGCGAGCAGTTGACCGGCTACAAGGTGCCCAAGTACGTGGAGTTCTTCGAGGAGCTGCCGAAATCCAACGTCGGCAAGATCCTGCGCCGCGAGCTGCGCGAAAAAGCCGGGACCCCAGGCTAGCCCATCCGGGCTAAGTCGGGTCCGCGGTCTCGGTGGACTCGCCGTGGATCCCGAGCAGCTTCCACAGCGGGATTTCGCTGTCGGGCGGAATCCGGGTGAACTCGATGCCGATGGTCTCGCCGTCGTAACGCACCACCGCCCCCATCAGCGAGAGCGTGTCCCCCTCGGGCAGGATCAGCTCCAGGCCCATCGCATCCCCCAGCGAGCCCTCCCAGTCCTCGGGCCGCGCGATCAGCATGCCGCTGGCCGAGATGTCCACCACCTCGCTCTCCCACAGCTCGCCCCGGCGCAGCACCGCGACCTCGGCCTTCAACGCCAGCCGCCGGTAGCGCTCGCCGGGGCGTTTGCTCTTCAGCATCTTTCGACTCTCCTGTCGCGGCCGTCCTCGGGCGCGTGCTCGTTGCGGCGCAGTATAACTTAGAGCCGCGCCCGCGCCCGGAGTCTCAGCGATCGTCGTCGTCCCGGCGAACCAGCGCGGCGGGCTTCAGCGCCGCGCCACCGAAGCGCGCCCGTACCCGATCGGCCACCTGGTCGAGACGCCCCTCGCCGGGAGCGGCGAACAGGTCGTGCCCGGCGCCGGTGACCAGCCCTCCGGTCCCGACCCCGAGCAGGCGGATCGGGGCCGGCCCGCGCTCGTCCCACCATTCCCGGAACAGCGCCTTCGCGGTCGCGCCCAGGGTCCGGTCGTCGCGGATCGCGTGCTCGAGCGTGCGCTGCCGGGTGTAGGTGCGGAAGTCGGTGGTGCGGATCTTCACCGACACCGTCTTGCCGCGCAGGTCCTTGCGCCGGAGCCTGGCACCAACCGATGCGGCCAGCGCCAGCAACCGGGTCTCACACGCGCGCCGGTCGGTCAGGTCAGCCTCGAAGGTCACCTCGTTGGAGACCGACTTCTCGGCCCGGTGGACCTCGACCGGGCGATCGTCCTCGCCGCGCGCGAGCGCCTGCAGGCGCGCCGCGTAGCCACCGAGGGCGGCCTTCAGCCGGTCCGAATCGGCGCTCCGGAGGTTGGCGATCGTCGTAATGCCGAGCCGGGCGAGTCGTTCGCCGGCCTTCGGCCCGATCCCCCAGATCCGCCGCACCGGCAGCGGGTCCAGGAACGCCTGCACCCGATCGGCCTCGACCACGCACAGGCCGTCGGGCTTGTCCTGGTCGGAGGCCAGCTTGGCCAGGAACTTGTTCGGTGCGATGCCGACCGAGGCGGTGAGCCGGGTCTCTGCCCGGATTTCCTGCTTGATCCGCCGGCCGATGTTCACCGCGTCGCCGTGCAGGCGCAGGCTGGCGCTGACGTCCAGAAACGCCTCGTCCAGCGACAGTGGCTCGATCTGCGGGGTGTAGTGCTCGAAGATCTCGAAGATCCGCTTCGATTCGGCAACGTAGATGCTCATCCGCGGGCGCACGACGATGGCCTCGGGGCAAAGCCTGCGGGCGCGCGCGACCGGCATCGCCGAATGCACCCCGTAGCGGCGCACCTCGTAGCTGGCCGCGGCCACCACCCCGCGCCGCCCGGTGCCGCCGACGATGACCGGCTTGCCCTGGAGCTCCGGTGCGTCGCGCTGCTCCACCGACGCGTAGAACGCATCCATGTCCACATGAAGGATCGCCCGCTGCGCCATGACGGGGTCAGAGTACTTTATTTCCGGCGATTTGGGACACCGGTCATAAAGGGGTCAGAGTACTTTATTTCGGCAGAAGCTCTGAGACAGCAACTAATTTCCAGAAGTAAAGTACTCTGCCCCCCCTTTTTTTTTCAAAGGCGAACCTCCCCGGAAGCGGGAATTTCAGGGTCCGCCCTCCCCGGCAGCCGATGCCTACCAAAAAATGTCCACATCTGGCTGGTGGCGTCAATGCTTTTGCTGGTTGGTCCCACCCACCATTCCGGAAGGGGTTTTCCGCCAGGCCATGAGTGGCCTCCTCCCGGCAGAGTGTACAAAACCACTGAGGCGTCTTCGGCACAGTCCGAGTACTCCGTACGCCGGACGTCGGCGCCGACTTTGGATTCACGGGGACCAGCCGCGCATCCGTTTCTCCTCGCCCAAGCGGTGACCCAGTCCAGGACAGCGGGAAACACGGGCTTGATGGGGTTGAACGGGTCGCCCAACGGGCCGCCTTCGTAAGGCACTATCGGGTCGGCGTCCCCATGAAACGCGATCATTGGAACCGGTCGTCCGCCGGGACACCAACTGGGCGGGAGAGCTTGCGCTGCCGCCACAAGGCCGACCGCCGCCACCCGGTCCGCCAAGCCGCAACCCAACACGAAGGCCATTCCGCCGCCATTGGACATGCCGTTGGCGTAGACGCGCTTCGGATCGATGTTGTAGGTGGAACCCACGGCGTCAATCAAGTCGGAAATAAACTCGACGTCCCGCTGAAGTCCCGGACCCGGCTCGATCGTATGCCACTGTTTTGGAAACCGGCTCCCCGACGGGTAAACAACAATGAACCCGTGATCGTCGGCGAGACGGTTCCAACCGCTGAGGTTCATCTGCTGGGCGGGCCATGTGGCCAAGGCATGCATGCTGATGACGAGCGGCGTCGGCTCGGCGCCGTCATAACTGGGGGGGACATGCAGCAGGTACTCCCGGGTTTCGCCGGAGGAGACAATGACGCCGCTGCTCCGGTCGAGGAACGAAATCCAGATAAACGCGGCGAGTAGCGCCGCTACCGGAAGGCCGACCAAAATAAGCGAAGCCCAAAGAACAATTCGCTTCAATCTCATGCCCAATCCTGGTCAGTACTCTGACCCCATTTATCGTCTATTCAGGTTTCAGGTAGGGAAACAGCAGCACATCTCGGATCGACGGGGCGTCGGTCAGGAGCATCACCAGCCGGTCGATGCCGACGCCCTCGCCGGCGGTCGGCGGCAGCCCGTACTCGAGCGCGCG
>JBFJNB010000300.1:0-4327 GCA_041633655.1 Lysobacterales bacterium
GGCTGGACTTGCCGACGTTGGGGCGCCCGATGAGCGCCAGGCTCAGCCCGTCGCGCAGCAGCCGGCCCTGGCGCGCCGCGCGCCGGAGCTCTTCCAGCGTCGTCATCGCTTCGCGCACCCGCGCCGCGATCTGGCCGTCGGCCAGGAAGTCGATCTCCTCTTCCGGGAAGTCGATCGCGGCCTCGACATGGGTGCGCGCGTCGGTCAGTTGCTGTTGCAGCACCTCGACCCGGCGCGAGAATTCGCCGTCCATGCTGCGCCGCGCGGCGCGTGCTGCGGTCTCGGTGGCGCTGGCGATCAGGTCGGCGATCGCCTCGGCCTGGGCCAGGTCCAGCTTGTCGTTCAGAAACGCGCGCTCGGAGAACTCGCCCGGTCGCGCCAGCCGCGCACCCAGTTCCAGCGCGCGCTTCAAGAGCATCTGCATCACCACCGGGCCGCCGTGGCCCTGCAGCTCGAGCACGTGCTCGCCGGTGAACGAGGCCGGTTCGGGAAAGTACAGCGCCATCCCGCGATCGAGCGGGCGGCCGTCGGCATCGAGAAACGCGGAGTAGTGCGCGCGCCGGGGTTCCAGCATCCGGCCGGTCAGCGGTTCGATCATCGCCGGGACCCCGGGCCCGGAAATGCGGACCACGCCGACGCCACCGGTTCCCGGCGGGGTCGCGATCGCGGCAATGGTGTCGTTGTTCGAGGGCATGACGCCCGCTCAAGGGCAGCGCCGAAAAAGGCTAGCCCGGATGTTGCACGAGTTGCCGGAATTGTCGGTGGATTCCACGAGTGCAGCTTGGCCGATCGTCTGCCGAGGGGTAGCCATAGCTACCGCTCAACGGGGATCGGGCGAGATGCGCCGTGCAATCCGGCGACAAACCGGCAACGGAACGGTTTGTAACCTGCGACCGATTGGAGAAGTTCATGCAATACATCGATCACGCTCAATGAACTGGCGACGCCCAGTGGAACTCGTGCAATATCCGGGCTAATCCGCGGCTTCGACCCGCTTGGTGATGAACCACTGCTGAGCCAGCGACAGCAGCGCGTTGACGGTCCAGTACAGCACCAGCCCGGCCTGGAAGAACGCGAACATCACCGAAAAGACGATCGGCATTGCCAGCATGATGCGCTGCTGCATCGGATCGGCGGCCGGGTTCGGCGAGAGCTTCGTGGTCATGAACATCGCCGCGCCGTTGATGATCGGCAGCACGAAGTACGGATCCGGAGACGAGAGATCGTCGATCCACAGCATGAAGCCGGCCTGGCGCAGCTCGACCGACTCCAGCAGCACCCAGTAAAGCGCCAGGAACACCGGGATCTGGATCAGGATCGGCAGGCACCCGCCAAGGGGGTTCACCTTCTCCTTCTTGTAGATCTCCATCATCGCCATGTTGAACTTCTGGCGATCGTCCCCGTAGCGCTCCTTCAGCGCCTGGATCCGCGGCTGCAGCTTGCGCATCTTCGCGGTGCTGCGGTACTGGGCCTCGGACAGCTTGTAGAAGCAGGCCTTGACCAGCACCGTCAGCAGCACGATCGACCAGCCCCAGTTCGCGACCACCGAGTGGATCTTCTCCAGGATCCAAAAAAGCACCTTCGAAAACGGCGTGAAGATGCCGTAGTCGACGGTCAGCTCGAGCCCGGTAGCGACCGACTCCAGCGTGTCCTGGAGCTTTGGCCCGACCCACAGGGTGGCGGAAAATTCATCCGCCGCGCCGGGGGCGACGGTGCGCGTCGGGCTGATCGCGCGGACCAGGTAGCGCGGCGTGCCCGAGACGCGGGTTGCCTCCAGCACGCCGGGTTCGTCGACCGGGGGCACCCAGGCGGTGACGAAATAATGCTGGACCATGCCGACCCAGCCGCCGGTGGCGTCGCGCCGCACCGGCCCGTCGTCGTCCAGGTCCTCGAAGTCGTATTTCTCGTACTTCTCCTCGGGCGTGTACACGGCCGCGCCAAAGAAGCTGTAGCGCTCCGGATTGGTGAAGCTGGAGCCTCCCGGGTTCGGAGGCTGGACCCGCTGGAGCTGGCGGTAGGCGTTGCCGACCCAGGGGGTCTCGCTTTGATTGCTCACGCGCTGGTCGATCTCGACCCGATAGCTGCCGCGCCGGAAGCGAAAGGTCTTGGTCACGGTCACGCCTTCGCCGCGCCAGGTCAGCGGCACCACCAGTTCGTCGCGGCCGTCGAGGCGGTATTCGCCCGCCTCGGCCGTGAACGGCTGGCGGTGATCGACGCTCGCGTGCGAGCGGCTGACCAGGCCGGTCTGCGCGACGAAGTATCGCTCGGCCCCGGGATTGAGCAACTGCACCTTGCGCTCGGGATCCTTCAGGTCCACCGGGTATTTCAGCAGCAGGGCGCTGTGAAGCTCGCCGCCGGCGGTGCTGAGCCTCAAATCCAGCACGTCGGTCACGACCCGGACCACGTGGCCGGTCTCGGTCGCCGGCGCGGCCTCCGCGACCGGCTCCAGGGCCGGGGTCTCGGTGGCGGCTGGTGCGGGTAGGGCTTCCGGGATATCCGCTGCCGGTGCCGGGACCGGCGGTTGATCCCCCGCTGCCTCGCGCGCCGGTGAGGGCGTCGGCCGCGGCGCGTAGTCGAGCTGCCACTGCTGCCAGAGCAGGAAGCCCATCGCGCAGATGGCGATGATCAGAAAGACTCGCGAGTTGGACATGCCGTCATCCTAGTTCGGTACGGTCGCGACCCGGGCGAGTCGGCGCCAGTGACGCTCCAGCGATCGCCGGAGGCGGGGCGAGTCGGCGCCAGCCGCGGAGGCCTTGGCGATCACGACCAGATCCAGCGCCAGCGCCTGGATCGGGTCCTGACGAAAACTCTCTCGGATGATGCGTTTCAGGCGGTTCCGCTCGACCGCCCGCTTGTCGATCCGCTTGGGCACCACCAACCCGAGGCGCGCGTGCCCGCAGTCGTTGACCCGCGCCAGCACCGTGAATTCGCCGTCGCTGGATCGTTGGGGCCGCTCGAACACATTGTCGAAATCTACCTTGCGCCGCAACCGTCCGCGGCCGGCAGCGCCCATGACCCGATCAGGCGGTCAGGCGCTTGCGTCCCTTGGCGCGACGGGCATTGATAATGGCTCGACCGCTGCGGGTCCGCATCCGGGCGCGGAATCCGTGGTTGCGCGCCCGTTTCAGATTGCTGGGCTGAAAAGTTCTTTTCATCGCTCGCAGACCTTTACGCAGACAAAAACACGACCCAGACCGACCCGCTGTCCGGGGGCCGTGGCCGTGAAAAAAGGAGCGCAAGGATAACGGCCGGCGCTTGCGCCTGTCAATACCGCCGCGGCCGTGCCGGACCTGTGGATAACTCCCGGTGCTCGGTATAGACTTGGCCCCAAGGACCGAGAGTGGCGATCCCTGAAACGGTATAGCAGGCCGGCGCGACGCCAGCGAGGTGGGCGTGGCGCCGAAGGCCCGAGCGGCTTTCTCAAGCCATTGATTATAAAAGGGATACTTCGACTCGACCCCCAAGAATTGAAGCCGTCCGCCGATCTGCAGGCGCGGCGCCGGCCGTTCGCGAGCGCCGCTATCCGGCGGCCTCCGAGCGGTGACACTCACCGATTAAGGGCGCGTTAGGACTTGGCGTTAGATCACGATCTTTGGCAGCGATGCCTGGGGCGACTGGAAAGCGAGCTTTCCGCCCAGGACATGAACATGTGGATCAGACCGATGCACGCGATCGCCGGCGGAGGTCGGGTCCGTCTGCTGGCGCCCAACAAGTTCGTGCTCGAGGCGGTGCGCAAGCGCTATCTGGCCCGCATTCGCGAGGTACTCAGGCACCTCGACGGCGGGGAGATCGCGGTGGAGCTGGAAATCGGCTCGTCCGATCCGGCCCCGCCCCCGGCTCCGGCTCGTGCGAGCACCAAGGCGCCACGCAAGACCGCGATTCAGAGCAACCTCGACGGCCATTACGTATTCGACAACTTCGTCCAGGGCAAGTCGAACCAATTGGCCCGCGCCGCGGCGATGCAGGTCGCCGACAATCCCGGCGACAGCTCCTACAACCCACTCCTGCTGTACGGGGGCACCGGACTGGGCAAGACCCACCTGCTCCACGCGATCGGCAATCAACTGCTGGCGCTGGGGCGCGATCCGCGCGTGGTGTATCTGCATTCGGAGCAGTTCGTCAGCGGCATGATCCAGGCGCTGCGCCACAACACCATCGATGGGTTCAAGCAGCGCTACCGCTCGGTGGATGCGCTGCTGATCGACGACATCCAGTTTCTGGCCGGCAAGGAGCGCTCCCAGGAGGAGTTCTTCCACACCTTCAACACGCTGCTGGAGGGCAAGCAGCAAATCGTGCTGACCTGCGATCAGTACCCGAAGAAGGTCGA
>JBFJNB010000301.1:0-4324 GCA_041633655.1 Lysobacterales bacterium
AAGGCCATCCGGGAGTTCAGCGCAGGGTCAAGCTGGAGTGCATGTTCTGCCACAACGCGTTTCCGGAGGTGCCCGCCAGTAGCGACCTCCGCTGGAACCAAGACACTTTTCCGACCGACCTTCCACAAGGCACCGGCTGTCAGCGCTGCCACGGACCGGGAGCCGACCACATTCGCGCGGTGCTGAGCGGCGCCGATTTGCAGACGATTCACGGCAACATCGTCAACCCGCGCAAGCTGCCCCCGGAGCAGCGCGATTCGGTCTGCTTTCAGTGCCACATGCTGCCGGCGGTCGCGATCGTCGGCCCCCGCCGGTTCGATCGGCCGGTTTACTCGTTCCGGCCCGGTGAGCTGCTGTCCGATTACCTGGTGCACGTGGACATCGACGAGGAAGGGATCGAGCGAACCGATCGGTTCGAGATCAATCACCACGGTTACCGTTTCTGGCAGAGCCGCTGCTACCGGGAAAGCGAGGGCGAGCTGGCCTGCATTTCCTGCCACGACCCCCACGTGAAGCCGGAGTCAACGGCGTTTCGCGCCGAGGTCGCCGGGATCTGTCGCGACTGCCACCGGGACTGGAGCGAGCGGCATGACGCCACCACCGCGGCAGGCGAGTCCGCTTGCGTAACCTGCCATATGCCTACCCGCCGCACCCGCGACGTGATCCTGGTGACGATGACCGACCATCGCATCGCGCGCGGGCCTTTCGATCTGCAGGCACTGGTCGAGCCAATCACCCGGACCGAACCGATCATCACCGACGTCGAGCTGCTGCCGTTCGGCAAGCCACCCCAGGGCGATGAGGGTGAACTCTACCGTCTCTCTGCCACCTTGCGCGCATATCCGCTCCGGGGCGCGATGCAGGCCATGCAGCGGGTCTTGGCCCGGTCGCCCCATCCCTCGATCGTTCCCTACCTGGACCTGGTCGAGGCGCAGCTCAAGGCGCACGCGAACGAGGATGCCGAGCAGACCAGCCGGGCGATCCTCGAGCGCCAGCCGGATCTGCTCCAGGCCCATGGCTGGCTGGGCCTGGCGCAGTTGGCGCAAGGCGACGTCAACGCCGCCATGGCGTCGCTGACTCGATCGATCGAGGTGCATCCCAGCGCGGCGGCTCATTTCAACCTGGCGCTGGCGGCGTTGCGGCTGAACCGCGGAATCACCGCCGAGAGGCATCTGGACGCGGCCCTCGCGCTGCGCCCGAACATGTTTCAGGCATGGAAATACAAAGGCCGGCTGAATGCCGCGTGGGGTAATCTGGAGCGGGCCCGCGAGGCCCTGATCCGGGCGCTCGAGATCGAGCCCGGGGATCCCTCGAGTTACGCCGAGCTGGTGGACGTGCTCACGCGGATGGGTCGCACCGCCGAGGCGCAGCGTTATCTGACCGTGGGCCGGCGGGTGGCGAGGGATCCGCAGGTACTGGACCCTCCGAACGCAGAATAAGCGGCTCCTCCAGCCCTGATATTGCCCGGTGTGGCGTGGACCACAAACGACGACTCACCCCTGAGCGGTGGATGAAGGACGGCGCGGCCATCACGCCGCGTACCGCCGCCGGTCGAGCTGGCGGTACTGGATCGCCTCGCTCAAGTGCTGGGTCTTGATCAGCGGGGCGCCGGACAGGTCGGCGATGGTGCGCGCGAGGCGCTGGATGCGATGGCAGGCGCGGGCCGAGAGCCCCAGTCGCTCGGTGGCGCGGGCCAGCAGCGCGGCCTCGGTTTTGGCCAGCTTGGCGTGGCGGTCGAGTGCGGCGGGTTCGAGCAGCGCGTTGGCGGTGCCCTGGCGTTCGAGCTGACGGCGGCGCGCGGCGGTGACCCGCTCGCGGACCGCTTCGGTCGCCTCGCCCGGCTGCATCGACTGGAGCTCGGTGACCGGTACCCGGGTCATCCGCACGTGCAGGTCGATGCGGTCCAGCAGAGGGCCCGAGACCTTGCGCTGGTAGCGCTCGATCTGGCCCGGCGAGCAGCGGCAGCGGTCCTCGCGGTCGCCGTGGTAGCCGCAAGGGCAGGGGTTCATCGCCGCGATCATCTGGAAGCGGGCCGGAAACTCCGCCTGGCGGGCTGCCCGCGAGATCACGATCCGGCCCGATTCCAGCGGTTCGCGCAGCACCTCCAGCACGCGCCGGTCGAATTCCGGCAGTTCGTCCAGGAACAGAACCCCGTGGTGGGCCAGCGAGATCTCGCCTGGCTTCGGGTGACTGCCGCCCCCAACCAGCGCGATCGCCGAGGCGGTGTGGTGCGGCGCGCGATAACGGCGCCGGCCCCAGTCGGCGGGGTCGAAGCCAGCGGTCGAGACCGAGGCGACCGCGGCCGTTTCGAGCGCCTCGGCCTCGCTCATCGGCGGCAGGATCCCGGGCAGGCGCACCGCCAGCATGGTCTTGCCGGTGCCGGGCGGACCAACAAGCAGCAGGTTGTGGCCGCCGGCCGCGGCGACCTCGAGCGCCCGCCGAGCCTGGTGCTGGCCGCGCACGTCGGCTAGATCGGCGTATCTGCGCATGACCGGTGGCGGCGGCGCGGGCTCGGCCAGGCCGTTGCCCTCGCGCAGGTAATGGACCACTTCAAGGATGTGGCCGGCCTGGCGCACGCGCGCGCCGCTGACCAGCGCCGCCTCGCCCGCGCACGGCGCCGGCACCACCAGGGTGCGTCCCGCCTCGCGCGCCTCCAGCGCCGCCGGCAGCACGCCGCGGCACGGGCGCAGCTCGCCGGCCAGACCCAGCTCACCGAGGAACTCGTGCTCGTCGAGCCGCGGCGCGGAAAGCTGGTCCGATGCGATCAGGACCCCGAGCGCCACCGCGAGGTCGTAGCGGCCGCCCTCCTTGGGCAGGTCGGCCGGCGCCAGGCTGATCGTGACCCGGCGCTGCGGCCATTCGAAGCCGACGCTCTGAACCGCCGCGCGCACCCGGTCCTTGCTCTCCCGGACCGCGGCCTCCGGCAGCCCGACGATCAGCATCGCCGGCGCGCCGTTGGCCAGGTGCACCTCGACGCTGATCTCGGGTGCAGCGACGCCCTGCTGCGCCCGGCACTTGACGATGGCCAGACCCATTTTCCGTCCCTGGATTGCCTTCGACCGCGCTACCCTAGCAGCTTGGTCCCGCGGCCGCTGTCCGCGATTCCAGTACCGGCTTGTCGGAGATTTGCTACGCTCGTGATCCCTGTTTCGAGAGGGGATCGATCGTCCATGGACCGACCTTTCGTGATCGCCGAGGAGCCGATCCCGGTGGCCGACTACCAGCGCCTGCGCGCCGCGGTCGGCTGGTGGCCGGTGGCAGAACAAGTCGTGTGCGCGAGCCTTGCCGCCAGCCCCTACTCGGTGATCGCGCGCCTGCCCGGTGAGGGCATCGTCGGATTCGGCCGCTTGGTCGGCGATCCGATGTATCTGTACGTGCAGGACATGGTCGTCGCCCCGCGCCATCAGCGCCGCGGCCTGGGCGCCGAGATGATGGAGCGGATTCTCGCGTACTGGGACCGGGTAGCCGCCCCTGGCAGCTATCTCGGCCTGATGTGCGCGCGCGGGCAGGAGCCGTTCTACGCCCGCTTTGGGTTCGAGCGGCGCCCACCCGATGGGCCGGGGATGCAAAGAATTCGAGGAACAACGACATGAGAGTGCGCGCGCTTGACCACATCGTGCTGTGCGTCAACGATGTGGCCGCCACCCGACGATTCTATGAGCGGGTGCTGGGGATGGACTCGCGCCAGGAGCGGCCCGGCAAATGGTCGCTCCATTTCGGTCAACACAAGATCAGCCTGCAGGATGCCATTGCCGCCCCGAGTATCGCGCGGGATACCGTTCCCGGCAGCGGTAATTTCTGCGTGCTGACCGACGTTTCCATCCCGGACGTCGTTCAGCACCTGCGCGAGCACGGTGTGGCGATCGTCGATGGTCCCGCCGAGCGCGCGGGCGCCGTCGGCCCGATCCTGTCGGTCTACTTTCACGACCCCGACGGCAATCTGGTCGAGGTCAGCAACCCGCTTTGACCAGCCCGGGCTCGCGAGCCACTTTTCGTCGGACGCTCAGAACGGCCAGATCCGCGGAATCGCGAACACTGCCACCGCCCACAGGATCAGATTCAGCGGCACCCCGATGCGCACGAAATCGTTGAACCGGTAGTTGCCGGCGCGGTAGATGAAGGTGTTGGTCTGGTACCCGATCGGGGTCGCGAAGCTGGCGCTCCCGGCGAGCATCACCGCGACCACCAGCGGCCGCGGATCGATGCCCATCGACTCGGCGATCCCGATCGCGACCGGCGTCAGCAGGATCGCAGCCGCGTTGTTCGACATGAATTCGGTCAGCACCGAGGTCAGCAGATAGACGATGCTGAGCACCGCGACCGG
>JBFJNB010000302.1:0-4324 GCA_041633655.1 Lysobacterales bacterium
GATCACCGCCACGGTGTCGCCCCGTTCGGCCGAAAAGCCGACCGCCTGTTCCACCAGCGCCCGGATGTGAGCAATTTCTTCGTCGCTGCGCGGCGTGTTTTGCGAAGCGCCCTTGGCGTCGGTGGTCCGCGCATGGTCGATCACCACCGCAACCGACAGTCTCTGCAGGACCCCTGGGGCCAGGCGGGTGTGGCTGACGCGCCGGTCGATTTCATAGTTGCGGGTCGAGGATCGGCTCTCGTTCTGAGGCCGGGATTCGGCCTCGGGCGGATTGGGGCTGCCGGCCGGCGGCGGTTGATTGGTCAGCGAGCCCGGCACCCCAAGGGCGGGATCGGTTTGGGATTTCTGCTCCTGCAGAGACTCTCCGCGAATCGTCGCGCTGCTCGGATCGAAGGTCTCCTCGGAATGTTCGGCCTGGGTGAAATCCAGCGTCGCGACGACCTGCGCCCGGACGCCGTCGAGGCCGACTACTGGTGCCAGGATGTCGATCACCCGGTCGACGTAGCTCTTCTCGACGCGACGGGTGAAATCGAATCGGGTCGCGTCGAATCCGAGTTCGTCAGGGTCGTTCTTGGGCGTGAGCAGGCGACCCCGCTGGTCGACCACGGTGACCCGTTCCGGATCGAGATCGGCCACGCTGGCCGCGACCAGATGAACGATACCCTTGATGTCGTTCTCGCCCAGGGTCTTGCCCTGATAGAGCTGCACCACCACCGATGCGCTGGAGCGGCGGTTGTCGCGCAGGAAAGCCGATGGCTTGGACAGCGCCAGGTGCACGCGGGCACTCTGCACCATGCTCAGCGAGGCGACCGATCGGGCCAGCTCGCCTTCCAGTGCCCGCTGGTGGCGGCTGTCCTCGGACCGCTGGGTGAACGTCAGTCCCGGGTCCTGGTCGAGCAGCTCATAGCCCTGCGCCGACCCCTCGGCCCGAGGCAGACCCTCGCCGGCCAGGCGCAGGCGCGCCTCGTGGACCTGGGAGCGCGGCACCAGCACGCCCCCGGAGCCCACATCGATCCGATGCTCGATTCCCAGGTTTGCCAGCGTGTCCAGCACCGCGACCGTGTCGCTGTCACCCAGATGCCCGTACAGCAGCGTGTACTCGGGTTTTTGCGACCACAGCACCGTCGCCACGGCCAGACCCACCACCGCGGCGAGCGCGACGATCAAACCGACCTGGCGCACCGCCGGCAGACGGTCCAGGCCGCGCAGCGCGTCCAGCAGGGGGCGGCGCGCGGCCGCCGGAGCTCGCATCATTTCAGTCTGTGCTGACGCCATTGCCATCGTAGTCCCGGATCACTCATACCTGCATGTTCATGATTTCTTGATACGCGGCCAGCAAGCGATTGCGCACGCTCTTGACCGCCTCGAACGAGAGGCTGGCTTTCTCCAGCGCTACCACGACCTGAGGCAGGCTGACCTGGGGGTCGCCGAGCTCGAACTTCTCGCTCAGGTCCTTTGCGTTGCTGTGCAGCTCGCTGACGCGCGCCAGCGATCCCTTGAGCACATCGGCAAAGTCGGTCGCCGGGGCTTGCGCCTCCGGCAACGCGCCCGATTGCGCGATCTGGCGCATTTGCGCCAGCACGCCGCTGATCGCGCTGTTGTCGATCGAAGAAATCGCCATGGCCCGAACAGGTGCAAAAACCGTGCCGATGGCGTGGGCGGGGAATGGTGGCGGTGATCGCGGCGCCGGGACCGGCAATCCGCCGTGGTTTGGCCCGGGACCGGTTGGCGACGGCGTCAGATTGCCGTCGCCGGACAGTCAGGATCTCGTCGGCCGTGGTGACCGGCGTTTGAGGCCGCCTCAGGCGAGAAAACACTGCGAGTAGGAGCGACGCGCTTCCCGCCGCCGCCGCGTCTCGCTGATCATCCGCCCGCACCGGTCGCGCTGACCGGCCGCGAGCGACGCCACCGACTCTCCTACCGCCTGGATCTGCTCCAGCAATCGAGCGGGGCGCCCGTCATCCGGCAGCGCTTCGCTCTGGAACAGGTCGACGAGGCGCTGCTGCAATTCGCCGTGCAGCGCGGCCACGGCGTCCCAGCGGTCGCCGTCGGCCGCGACGATCATTCGCCGCCCCAGGTCACTGAGCACCCGCTCGCTCGCTTCAAACGACATCGATGTAACCCTCCAGTCGTGCTTTTTGCGGCAGTTTGTCGATCACCTCTGGAAGCTGGTCCCAGGCCGATTTGATCGTCGCCATCAGCTCGGCCACGGCGCCGATCGATTCGCCGTCGTCGCGGTTGGTCGAGTGCAGCAGCCGGTTGATCATATGGGTGTAGAGCTCCGTGAGCTGCGCGGCGATCGGCGAGTCGCCCTGCGGCTTGAGACTGACCCGCAGCTCATCGATCAGCTCGATCGCGCGGCTGACCGCACGGCGGCGTTCGACGACCTCGCCGGTGCGCGCGCGGGCCACCGCCAGGTTGAGCTTCTCGACGGTCTTGTCCATCAGGATCTGGACCAGCCGGAACGGGCTCGCGGTTTCCACCTCGCTCGCCACCCCGGCGCCGCGGTAGGCGCTCAGTGCCATCTGTGCATACATCGATTCATTCACCTTGAAGTCGAGGATCGGGGGTTCAGTCATTGCCGCGGCCTACGTTCAGGTTCGCGAGCTGCGCGGAAATGAATTCGCTGGTGCTGCGCAGCCCCGCCAGCAGCGTGTCGAGGCTCGCAAACTGGCGGCTCAGCCGCGCCTGCAGGCGCTCGCTGCGAAGGTCCAGCGCCTCGCGCTGGTCGGCGATGCCCTCGAGACGGGTCTGGATCCCCTCGCTGCGGGCCGCGAGCAGGCCCTCGCCGCCGACGTAGGCGTCGGCGATCCTCGCGTAGCTCTCGCCGGCTCCATTGATCAGCCCGACAACCGCCTGAAAGTCACCGTCCAGCGCCGCATCCAGGCGTTCGCTGTCGACCGACAGGTGTCCGGCGTCGTCGGTTTTCAGGCCGATGTCGATCAGCGATTCGAGTCCCGGGCCGCCGGCGCTGCCGGCGCTGAGATTGCGGCGCAGGCTCTGCATCATCCCGCGCATAGTGGTGTCGCCGAACAGCGTTCCGACCGGGCCGCTGTTGGGATCGTATTTGCCCAGTTCGGCGCTCAGATCCACCAGTTCGTTGTAGGCGGTGACGAACTCGTCCAGCGCGCTGCGCACGCTGGTGGTGCGATTGGCGACTTTGATCGTCGCGGTTTCGCCGACCGCGGTCGGCGCCAGCAGGTCGACGGTGAGACCGGCGGTGATCGTGACCGACTCGTTGCTCGCGCTGGTCAGCGCCAGCCCGTTGACGGTCAACTGGGCGTCGGCGGCCGCGGCGGTTTGTTCCAGGTTGGTGGCGTTTTTGTTGAACGCGAGCTGGGACAGGCCGTTTTGGTTCTTGTCGTTGCCGTCGTCATCGTCGACGACGATCTGGATGCTGTTGTCCAGTCCGGTCTGGTCGGACGAGAGCAGCAGCCGCTGGCCGCTGGCGTCGCCGACGATCACCGCGCTCACGCCGGCATCGGCGGCGTTGATCGCGTCGCGGATGTCGGCCAGCGACTGCGCCCCGGGGCCGATCTCGATGTCGACCGGGGCGCGCGCGGGATTCGGCGTGAAGCTGTTGTACTTGTCGTTCTGCGGGTTGTAGTCGGTGGTCCCGAAGGTGATCGTCAGGGTGCCGGATCCGACCGGATCGGAGGCCGAGGCGAACGGTCCGGTGGCGAGCGCATGGGCCTGGGCCAATTGCCCGACCGCGATGGAATAGCTGCCCAGCGGGGCCGCGTCGGAGGCCGAGGCGGTCAGCGCCTCGATGGCCCCGGACACGGTGGCGGCCCGGCCCGGGACCAGCTCCTCCAGCCGGGTCGCGGCGCTGCGTAACCCGTCGGCGGCGCTGCTAAGCGACGCAAACGCGGAAAAGCGTGCCTGCAGCGTCGATTCCCGCACCGCCAGCCGCTGCAGGGCCGGAGCCCTTTCGGCTGACACCAACTGGTCCACCAGCGACTGGAGGTCGAGGCCGGAGCCCACGCCGAGAGAAGTGATCATTCGAAACTCCCTAAAGTCCTTTTACGCGCCCTTGATCAGGCCGTTTCGTCCAGCGCGAAACCACCCTGGACGTGGTCGGAAAGCATCCCGTTTTCCTTGAACCAGGCCGCCAGTTTCAACGCGTTATCGGGTGGAATCTGGCGAATGACCTGATCGGTCTCGCTGTCGATCACCTCGATGACGGTGCTGCCGCTGTCGCCCCGGGGCACGACCCGCACCGCGCGTTGCGCCAGTTTCAGCCGGGCGTTGATGGTCTCGATCGCGTCCTGCAATGATCCCTGCGGGAGGGCGGTGGGCTCGGCCTGCTGCGGGGCTTTGGCGC
>JBFJNB010000303.1:0-4321 GCA_041633655.1 Lysobacterales bacterium
AAACGGCGTTCCGGTCCGCGCGACCGGGACTCGCTCGCCGCGCTCAGTTTCCGGGTCGCCTCGATCAGCCACATCGGCTCGCGCTTCCCGCTTTCGGATTTCGTGGCCGTCAAGGGGCCTGCCGAGAAGGCGTTTTGCAGCTACAACGACACCTGCGTCGAGCCCGGACGGTCGTTTCAGGGTGCTCAAAACGCGGTGGCGCTGATCCTGTTCAGCTCCCAGGGCGGTACATTCTTGTGCTCCGGGGGTCTGCTGGCCGACACCGACGGTAGCAGTGTGATCCCGTATTTTCTGACCGCGAACCACTGCGTCAGCAAGGGGCGCGAGGCCAATTCGGTCGAGGCGGTGTTCGATTTCACCGGCAGCTGCAACGACCGCTACGGTCAGGGCAACTACCCGCGCACCAACGGCTCGTCGATCAAGGCCAGCAATCGCACCAGCGACTACACCCTGCTGGAGCTCTCCCAGACGCCCCCCGGCAACCGCACCTACCTGGGCTGGAATTCGTCCCCGGTCGCCAACTCCAACGGCGTCGGGCTGTTTCGCTTGAGCCACCCGTCGGGCGCCCCGCAGGCCTACTCCGAGCATTCGGTGGACACCTCCAAGCCCACTTGCGGCTCGTGGCCGCGCGGCGACTGGATCTACAGCCGCGACACCCTCGGCGCCACCGAGGGCGGCAGCTCCGGTTCGCCGGTGATGAACTCCAGCGGCCAGGTCGTCGGCCAGCTCACCGGCGGCTGCGGATTCAACGTCGGCGACGTGTGCGACGCCGACTCGAACGCGACCGTCGACGGCGCGTTCGCGGCGTATTTCGACGCGGTCAAGCCCTTCCTGGATCCGGGCAACGGCGGTGGCGGCGGCTGCACACTGCTGCCCAAGGGCGCAAGCTGCACCGCTGATTCCGAGTGTTGCTCGGGTAGCTGCAAGGGCAAGCCAGGCAGCAAGACCTGCAAATAGATCGGTCGCTTCGCGCGCCGATACCTGGAACCCCGGCCTCGTGCCGGGGTTCTCGTTCAAGCCGGGCGGATTTGACACGGACCGCGTCGAATCCCCATGATCGGCGCCTCGGAGCCCGCGATGAAGAACCTGCGCATCACCGTCATCGACCTGGTCGCCAAGGGCGCGACCACGAAAGCCTTCGGCAGGCTGATGAAGGCCAACCTGGCCAGCATCATGCCGCAGGTGGTCGCGGTGTGGTGCGAGCAGCTCGGCCACCGAGTCCGCTACGTCTGCTATACGGGGGTCGAGGACCTGAACCAGGAACTCCTCGAGGACACCGACCTGGTGTTCGTCAGCGCGTTCACCCGCTCGGCGCAACTGGCCTACGCGGTCGGCAACCTGTTTCGCGGGCGCGGCGTGGTCACGGTGCTGGGCGGTCCGCACGCGCGCTGCTACCCGGAGGACTCCGCCAAGTATTTCGATTACGTGCTCGGGTTCACCGACAAGAACCTGGTCGACGAGGTGATCCGCGAGCGCGCTCCCGCGAACCCGTTGGGGCAGATCCGAAGCGCCGCCGGCCAGCCGGCGTACCTGCCCGGGGCCAAGGAGCGCTGGAAGTTCGTCAAGGCCGCGATCGACAAGACCCCGTTCCTGAAGCTGGTGCCGATGCTCGGCTCGACCGGGTGCCCGTACCAGTGCAGCTTCTGCATCGACTCGCAGGTCGATTACCGCCCGCAAGGACCGGACGTGATCATCGAGGACCTCAAGTTCCTGAGGACCCAGATGAAGCGCCCGAACGTCGCCTGGCACGATCCGCTGTTTGGGGTGCGCTTCAACGAATCGATCGCGATGATCGAAGACGCGGTACCACGAGGCAGCATCAACCATTACGCCGAGATCAGCCTGTCGCTGTTGTCCGAGCCGCACGTGCAAAAACTCGCCGGGGTCGGCTTCCAGGCGATCCTGCCCGGGATCGAGTCGTGGTACGAGTTCGGCAACAAGTCCAAGACCCGGCGCAATACCGGCGAGGAGAAGGTCCGCCAGGTGGCCGAGCACATCAACATGATGCTGCGCTACCTGCCGTTCGTGCAGGCCAATTTCGTGCTCGGTCTCGATTGCGACGAGGGGGCGGAACCGTTCGAGCTGACCAAGGAATTCATCAGCCTGACCCCGGCGGCGTGGCCGGCGTTCTCGCTGATCACCAGCTACGGGCGGGCGGCGCCGCTGAACCTGGAGTTCCAGCGCGCCGGCCGGCTGGTGCCGCTGCCGTTTCATTTCCTGGACAACCACCACATCAACGTGCGCCCGAAGAACTACGCCTGGGCCGAGCTCTACGAGCTGACCGCGGGGCTCCAGCAGCACGCGTTCTCGTGGCCCCAGATCGGGCGCCGCGCGAAAGCCGCGCGCGGGTTCAAGTCGCGTTTTTTCAACACCGCCCGGGCGGTCTCCAGCGCGCGCCCGCGCAAGCACGGGACGATGGCCGAATTGCTGGCTACCGATCCCGGCTTCCGCGCCTTCTTCGACGGTGAGACGACGAAGATCCCGGACTATTTCACCGACATCATCCGTCGCGATCTGGGTCCGATGTGGGATCACCTGCCCGCCGGGGCGCTCGACCACGACCCCAACGCCTACCTGAAGACCACCGAGGCCCGCGCCAAGAAGACCGGCGTCGAACCGCTTCCGGTCAACGTCGTCTAAGAAGCGCCGTTCGGCGTGTCCACCTACTTTGCGGCGCGAACCAGCGCGCGGGGCAGCATCGCCTCGATCCGCTCCATCACGTCGAGCCGGTACAACAGGTCGTTGACGTAATCGAGCTTGTCGGTTTCCAGCACCAGCACCTCGCTCAGACCGTATTCCGCGATCCAGTTCTCGTACAGCCGATCCAGGCGCTTGAGATACGAGAGCGGCACGTCCTGCTCCATCGCCCGCCCGCGCAGCTTGATCCGGCGCCGCAGCGTGCGCATCGAGCAGCGCAGGTAGATCATCAGGTCGGGCGGGCGGACCGCGTTCAGGATGGTCTGGTAGAACGCCCGGTAGGTGGTCCAGTCGCGATCGTCGAAGTAGCCCATCTCCCGCAGCGCGCGGGCGAAGATCTCGGCGTCCTCGTAGATCGTGCGGTCCTGGACCGCGATCCCGCGGGTCTGGTCCACCTGCTGGTGGATGCGGAACTTGCTGGACAGGAAATAGAGCTGGGAATGAAACGCCCAGCGCTTCATGTCGGCATAGAAATCCGGCAGATAGGGATTCTCGTCGTTGGGCTCGTAGAACGGCTCGATCCCGTAGGTCGAGGACAGGAAATCCACCAGCGCGGACTTGCCGGCGCCCATGTTGCCGGCGATCGCGATCGTCTTGCGCCCGCGCTCAGTCGCCATTCAGTTCCAGCATCAGGTCCCCCGACAGTTCCTCCAGCCGAAGCCGGAGTTCCTCCCGGCCGAGGCCCTCGGGCAGCCGAATCCGGGCGGTCAGCTTAAACAGCGCCATCGCCGACATCGGCGCTCGCTCGCAGGTGGTTTCCAGTTCCTCGACGTTGACCCCGTTCTTCGCCAGCACCGCGGAGATTTCCTCGACGATGCCGGGCCGGTCGTTGGCGACGATGCTCAGCGCCAGTGTCCGCGGGCGCTCGCTCTCTTCGCCGCCCTCGCTTGCCTCGGCGATGACCCGGATGCCGCCGTCGCGCAGCGCCGCGAGGGCCTCCAGCAGCCGCGGCTGATCCTCCGCGGTCACGTCCACCAGCAGGATGCCGGCGAACTTGCCGGCGAGGTGCGACATGTTGCTTTCGAGCCAGTTGCCGCCGTGGTCCTTGACCGCTTCGGCGACCCTCTCGACCACGCCGGGTACGTCGTCGGCGATGATCGTCAGTACCAGGTAGTTCTTCATCGGGGCCCGGTCGGGTTGGTTCGCCGGCTAAGGTAAAGGATCGGCTGGGGATTTGCCATCTCCCGCGCACCACGTGGTAGAGTCGGGCGTTTTTTCGCCCCCTCGAGCCGGACATGACCGTTTACCTGACCCTGATCGCCGGACTTCTGCTGCTAATCGCCGGTGGCGAGGGGCTGATCCGCGGGGCGGTCGCGCTGGCCGAGCGCCTGGGGCTGTCCAAGGCCTTCGTCGGCATCGTCGTGATCGGCTTTGGCACCTCGCTGCCGGAACTCCTGGTTTCGGTGCGCGCCGCGACCGTCGGCGTCCCCGGGATCGCGCTCGGCAACGTGGTCGGCAGCAACATCGCCAACGTCCTGCTGATCTTGGGTATAGCGGCGCTGATCCGGCCCCAGCGCGTGACCGGGCAGGTGCTGCGCCGCGACGGTTCGTTCCTCGGTGTAGCGACGCTGGTGATGACCGCGGCTCTGCTGTGGCTCCCGCTCGGGGCGCTCGCCGGGGCGCT
>JBFJNB010000304.1:0-4305 GCA_041633655.1 Lysobacterales bacterium
ACACCCACCCGGTGCCGGCCTGGATCCACGTCGGTAACGGTTACGGCAAGCTGATCGGCGAGACCCAGGTGCGCGAGTTCGGCGAGATCGAAACCCCGATTCTCTTGACCTGCACGCTGTGCGTGTGGAGCGCCGCCAACGCGCTGAAGGCGTGGATGTATCAACAACCGGGCATCGGCGAGCACACGCTGAACCCGGTGGTCGGCGAGACCAACGACTCGGTGGTGAACAACATGTGGGCCGACCCGATCCAGCGCGAGCAGGTGTTCGCAGCGCTGAACTCGGCAAGCGGCGGGGCGGTCGCCGAGGGCAGCGTCGGCGCCGGCACCGGGACCCAGGCGTTCGGCTACAAGGGTGGCATCGGGACCAGCTCCCGGGTGCTGCCAAAAGCGCTCGGGGGCTACACCGTCGGGGTTCTCGTGCAGACCAATTTCGGCGGCACGCTGACCGTCAACGGGGCGCCCGTGGGGCGCGAGTTTGGCGACTACGCCTATCACGACGAACTCGAAGCCCGGCCCGGTGGGGACGACGCCGAGGACGGCTCGATCATGATCGTGGTGGCCACCGACGCGCCGCTGATGCCGCGGGGCTTGGGGCGCCTGGCGATGCGCGCGATGCTGGGGCTTGCGCGCACCGGTTCGTTCGCGCACAACGGCTCCGGCGACTACGTGATCGCATTCTCCACCGACCCAAGCGCGCGCCGGCCCAGAACCTCAAGCGCGCCGGTGGAGACCCGTTCGCTGGTCAACGAGTCGCTGTCGCCGCTGTTCGCGGCCACCGCCGAGGCCACCGAGGAGGCGATCTACAATGCGCTCCTGAAAGCGACCACGGTGCGCAGCGCGCGCGGGGAACTGCGCGCGATCCCTCTGAAACCGCTGCTCGAGATCCTGAACAAGTACCGGGTCCTCGGGTGGGATCGCTCGCTGCCGCCCGGCGATGACTGATCGCCAGCCGCACGACCAGGACCGCGCCGCGGTCCACTTCCCGCCGCCGCTGATCTACGTCGGCGCGCTGATCGCCGGCTGGGCGATCGAGCGCTGGCTAATGCCCTTGGGATTCGACCGCTGGGTGGCCTGGTCCTGGTCGGTCCCGATCGGCGTCGCGGTCTGCGTCGGCGCGCTGGTGCTGGCGCTGATGGGGCTGGGGCTTTTCCGCCGCACCGGCCAGGAACCCGAACCGTGGACCCCGACGCCGGAGCTGATTACCACCGGGGTCTACCGCTTCAGCCGCAATCCGATGTACCTGGGTATGGCGCTGTTCCAGCTCGGCGTCGGCATCGCCGCGCTCAACGCCTGGATGATCGCGTTGATCCCGGTGTCCATGCTGCTGGTCTACCGGATTGCGATCCGCCACGAGGAAGCCTATCTCGAACGCAAGTTCGGCGATCCCTTCCGCGAATACAAGATGCGCGTGCGGCGGTGGGTTTAGTGCAGCGGTGATGGCGACCTGGGTCCGGCCGACTTTTAAACTGTGGTAATGGACGGGGCGGTCAACGGCGATCTGACGCGGCGCGCGTTCGCCGACACCCATGCCATGGCCTGGACCGCGAGCCCCAGCGGCACCGTCTGGCGCAAGCGCGTGCACCTGGTCGGGCCGCCCGAATCCGGGCAGGTCACCTCGGTCGTCCGCTACGAGCCGGGGGCGACGTTTCCCGCCCACGATCACCCCGGCGGCGAGGAGATCCTGGTGCTCGAGGGCGTATTTTCCGACGAGCACGGCGACTGGCCGGCCGGCACCTACCTGCTGAATCCCGAGGGCTTCCGCCACGCGCCGTTCTCGCGCGACGGATGCCTGCTGTTCGTCAAACTCCGCCAGTTCCCGGGGCGCGAGCGACGGCATGTGGTCACCGACACCCGCTCCGCATCGTGGCGCCCGGGCAGCGCTCCGGGGGTCGAGGCGCTCGCGCTGTATGCCCAACCGGGCTTCCACGACACGATGCGGTTGGAGCGCTGGGCGCCCGGCACCGCGCGGGGCCGGGTCGATTACCCGACCGGGGTCGAGCTGTTCGTGATCGAGGGCTCTTTCGACGACGAAACCGATCGCTATCCGACCGGGGCCTGGCTGCGCCTGCCGGTCGGTTCGGGGCATGCCCCCCGAACCGATACCGGGTGCACCCTCTACCGCAAGGATGGGGGCCTCGCGTACCTCGACTCGGTCGCGCGGTCGGCCGGCCGCTAGCCGCGGTGCCGGCGAGCCGCCCAGCGTCGGACCATCAGCCCAGCGCCACCGCGATTCCGAGCCCGCGCTCGCGCGCGCGGGCGTGGACGATCCCGGCGGCGGCGACGTCCTGGATTGCCAGGCCGGTGGAGTCGAACACGACGATGTCGTCGTCGGCCCGCGCGACCCGGGCGTTCCCGGCGACCACCGCGCCGAGATCGGCGACCACGTTAGAGACCGTCATCGCGCCGGCCGCCAGCGCATGGTGGAGTTCGCCGATCCGCGCGCACTGCTCGAGTTCGTCGACGACGACCCGGGCCCGGGCCAGCAGCGCCGGGGCCAGCTCCTGCTTGTCGTCGTTGTCGGCGCCGACCGCCGCGATCAGGGTGCCGGGGCCGACGTGCCCGGGTTCGAGAAACGCGCGCCGCGCGGTGGTGCAGGTCACGATCACCGAGCTCGAGCGGGTGCCCTCGGCAAAGTCATCGATCGCGCCGACCTCGATACCGGTCTCGGCAGTCATCGTCGACGCGAAGTCCGCGGCGCGGCCGCGATCGAGATCGAACGCCCAGACCCGGCGCAGCGGAAGCACCCGGGCCAGGGAGCGCAACTGGGCGGCGGCCTGGCGCCCGCAGCCGATGATCGTCGCGCGCTCGACGTTGCGCCGGGCCAGATGCCTGGCCGCCACCGCGGTGGCCGCGCCGGTGCGCAGCGCGGTGATCTCGATCGAATCCAGGATCGCCAGCGGAAAACCGTTGCCGCCGTCGCACAAAAGGATCGCCCCCTGGATCGTCGGCAGGCCGGTGCGTTCGGGATTGCCCGGGAAATTGCCGTTGACCTTGACCGCGACCTGCGCCCGGTCGCCCAGGAACGCGGCCGATTTGACGTGAAATGCGCCCCCGGGCACGGCCAGATGCACCACCGGGGGGACCACCATCGTGCCCCGCGCGAGGTGTTCGAACGCGCGCTCGACCGCGTCGATCAGTTCATCGGGATCGATCAGCTCGGCGATGATCCGGCCGTCCAGGATCAGGGTTGGCTCGCTCATGCTCGCCCGCTGCATTGCTTATGTTACAACTGTTACATTATTTGATAACATATGTAACTGTCAATGACGAAGAAGCCCACCGACCGCTCGAAGACCAACCGCTGGCTGGTCCTGGTCTACCAGTTCCCGCAGGGGCCGGGCTCGCTGCGGGTCAAGATCTGGCGCCGGCTGCAGGCCATTGGCGCGGTCGCGATCAAGCACTCGATGTACGTGCTGCCGTTGAACGAGCAGTCGCTCGAGGACTTTCAGTGGCTGCTCAAGGAGCTCGGTGCCGGCGGCGCCGAGGGCGCGATCCTCGAGGCCGAGCTGATCGACGGTCTCGATGATGCCCAGGTGCGCGCGCTGTTCGACCAGGCCCGCGCCGGCGACTACGCCGAGCTGATCGAGGAGCTGCGAGCCCAGCTCGAGGCGCTGCCGCGGCGCGATCCGGGCGACGATGAGCTCGGTGCCGCGCGCCAGAGCCTGGTCCGGCTGCGCAAGCGCCGGTCCGAGATCGATGCGATCGACTTCTTTGGCGCGCCCGGCCGGGAGGAGGCCGAGCGGCTGGTGCGCCGCCTCGAGGGCGCGCTGTCGCGGCAGACCGAGACCCCTGCCGAGGACCAACGCGGGGCCGGGATCCCGCTCGGGGAACTCAAGAACCGGGTCTGGGTCACCCGGCGGCGCGTCCGCGTCGACCGAATCGCCAGCGCCTGGCTGATCCGGCGCGAGATCGATCCCGGTGCGGTGTTCAAGTTCACCGCGCGCCGCGACTACCCCGCCACCGGGCGCGAAGTGCGCTTCGACATGTACGAGAACCCCGGTTTCGGCGGCAACTCGAAAAACCAGTCCAAATACAAGCCGGCACCCAACGTCACCAAGGGAAAATACAAATCGGGCAACAGTTATGTGGATTACCCACCGGGAAGCCCCGCCGCCGGCATGGGCATGCCCAGGCACGCCTGCTTCGAAACGGATACCTGTTCCAGCCAGGGCTGGACCCATCCGCGTTTCCAGCCGCCCCTGGTGATGAGTGACTGGGACGATTACATGGCCACCAATCATCCGGGCATCCCGGCCATCGCGGCCGACACCAATGGGGACGGCGCCGTGACCCGCACGGAAAT
>JBFJNB010000305.1:0-4262 GCA_041633655.1 Lysobacterales bacterium
CAGGTCGTTGGCGACCACGGTGGCCACGTCGGTCGGTCCCGGCGGGGTGGTCGCGGACCAGCGGAACGGGACCACCGCGATCGGGGTGGCGGCCTCCAAGTCGGTGGTGATCTGAATCACCAACTCCTCCTCGGCGACGGCGGCGAGCGCCGCCGGCAGCGCTACCGCCGCGAGCGCGCGGGTCAGCCAGCGGCGGGCGAGTCTAGATATCCGGTTCGGGTTCATCGAGTATGCCTTGTGCGTTTTGTTCAGGGTCGAGTGGCCCTCGGGGCCGTTATTCTGGGACCACGAATTCGAATTTCAACTGGCGCCGAAACACCGACTCGTAGCCCTTGTAGGGCAGCGGCTCGGAGCGCAGCACCGCGTCGATGACCGAGCGGCGGGTGACCTCGTCGGCCTGGCAGCCGGCGACCACCGCGGCGGAGATCACGTCCCCGCCGGGGAGCTGGTCGACCTGCACCAGGCAGCGCATCCCCTTGTTCGCCGTCGGCGGGCGGCGCCAGTTCTGCCGCACCATCGCGGCGATCAGCGCGATCCATTCCTGCTGCAGGGTCAGCTGCTGGGCGGTCAGGCGCTGCTGGTCCTCGAACGCGAGCAACTGCCGGCGGCGCTCCTCTTCCAGTTGCGCCTGGCGCTGGCGCTCCTGCTCCTCGCGCTGCGCCTGCGCCTCCAGGTATTCCCGTTCCTGCTGGCGACGCTGCTCTTCGGCGGCCAGGCGCTGCTCCCGGATCTGCTCGCGCTGACGCTCCAGGTCCTCTGAGCGACGCCGCTCATCGGCCTGGCGCCGGGTCTGCGCGTCGGCCTCGGCGCGGCGCTTGAGGTCGGCTTCCTCGGCGCGGCGCTCCTGCTCGATGCGCCGTTGTTCTTCGGCGCGGCGCTCGATCGCGGCCTGGCGCAACTGCTCCTGCTCGGCGCGGCGGCGGTCCTCGCGCGCCTGCTTGAGCGCGGTGGTGTCGACCACCACCGCCTGGATCGTGGCCGGAAACTCGGGCGTGATCGTCTTGGTCGAGATCGTCAGCCCGTACAGCAGCACGAAGCCGCAGGCCACGTGCACGATCAGCGCCTCGCCGAACGCCACGGTGCGGTCCAGCGCGAGCCGCCAGCCGGTGCGGGCCGTCGCCACCATCAGGGGGCATCCTCCAGCGGGTCGGACATCAGCCCGACCTTGGGCACGCCCGCTTTCTGGAGCGCGACCATCGCGTCGAACACGCGCCCGTAGGCGACCGTCTGGTCGCCGCCGATCAGCACCTGGATGTCGGGGTTTTGACGCACGAACGCGGCCACCTTGGTGCCCAGGGTCTGCAGGTCGATCAACTCCGCCTGTCCGTCCAGCGACAGATAGACATCGCCGTTGGCCATCACGTTCACGACCACCGACTCGTCGGTCTGTTCCATCGGCGCCGCGTCCGCCTCGGGCAGGTCGATCTCGACCCCGAGCTGCAGCAGCGGCGCGGTGATCATGAAGATGATCAGGAGCACCAGCATCACGTCGATGTACGGCACGACGTTGATCTCGGACATCTGCTTGCGACGCCCTTTAGCCGTCATGGTCGCTCTCCCCGCGCATCATTCTTCGACGTCGGCCTGGCGGTGCAGGATGGTCGAGAACTCCTCCTTGAAGGTGTCGTAGCGACCTTCCAGGCGCTCCACCTCGCTGGAGAACTTGTTGTAGCCGACCACCGCGGGGATCGCCGCGAACAGCCCCATCGCGGTGGCGACCAGCGCCTCGGAGATGCCGGGCGCGACCATCGCGATCGTGGCCTGGTTCACGTTGGCCAGCGCCTGGAACGAGATCATGATGCCCCAGACGGTCCCGAACAGGCCGACGTAGGGGCTGGTGGAGCCGACCGTGGCCAGGAAGCTCAGGTGGTTCTCCAGGCGCTCCATCTCGCGGTTCAGCGCCACCCGCATCGCCCGCTCGGCGCCCTCCAGCAGCCCTGTGGTGGCGCCGCGTTTGCGCTGGCGCAGGCGCGCGAATTCGCGAAACCCGGATTCGAAAATCGCCTCCAGGCCCGACACCGGCGCGTTCTCGCCGCTGATCTGGCGGAACAGCGCGGCCAGGTCGACCCCGGACCAGAAGCGCTCTTCGAACTCGTCGGCCTGGCGGCGCGCCCGCGAGATTACCTGCCGCTTGCGGAAGATGATGACCCAGGACGCGAGCGAGGCCAGCAGCAGCAGCGCCATGACCACCTTGACCGGCCAACTGGCGTGGAGCACCAGATCGAGCAATGACAACTCAGCCTGCATCGATGATTCCTGTTTTCGTTTTAGTTATCAGTAACGGTTCGATTCTACCTTGTTGCCTTCGTTCCGACCGTGGAACGGCCCGGATCGGCCCGCTTCTCCGCCGCGCGGGCGAAGCGTAGGGCCACGATCTGGCGGGCAACGGGCCGTTTCGGGGCAGTGGGGGGGCATCGTGGGGACCCGTCAACGTGGCTGATCGAGGACGGACCTGAGCTCCGGCGGGAGGCGGCGCGGGGTCCAGCGCTCGGCATCCAGGCAGGCGGCGCCGATCCGCGCGGAAATCAGCAGCGCACGGTCGCTCTCGCGGTGGATCGTCTGGGTGAGCGTCATCCGGGCGCCGCGGGCGCTCGCGAGTTCGACTGCGACTTCGAGTTCGTCGTCGAGCCGGGCCGATTTCAGAAACTCGCAGGTCAGCTCGCGCACCACCAGCACCACCCCGGTGCGCTCCCGGAGCCGGTTCTGGTCGATGCCGCGGGCGCGCAGCCACTCGGTGCGCGCGCGCTCCATAAATTTCAGGTAGTTCGCGTAGTAGACGACCCCTCCGGCGTCGGTGTCCTCCCAGTACACCCGCACCGGCCAGACGAAGGACGCGTCGGCGGTGACGTCCTCAGTCTTCGTCATGAAACAGGTCGGGGATCCGGTCGGTGCGGCGCGGGGCCTTGAGCCCGAAATGACGGTACCCCTTGGCGGTGACCGTGCGCCCGCGCGGGGTGCGGGTCAGGAAGCCCTGCTGGATCAGGTACGGCTCGAGCACGTCCTCGACCGTGCCGCGCTCCTCGCTCAGCGCCGCGGCCAGCGAGTCGACCCCGACCGGGCCGCCGTCGAAGCTGTCGATCATGGTCTTCAGCAGGCGCCGATCCTGGGCGTCGAAGCCGTTCTTGTCGACCTTGAGCATTTGCATCGCCGCGGCCGCAATCGGTTCGGTGATGACCCCGTTGCCTTTGATCTGGGCGTAATCGCGCGCGCGCCGCAGCAGCCGATTGGCGATCCGCGGGGTGCCGCGCGAGCGCCGCGCGAGCTCGACCGCGCCTTCCTTATCGCACGGAATCTCGAGAATCCGCGCCGAGCGCGTGACGATCGCGGTCAGCTCGTCGAACGAGTAGAACTCGAGCCGCTGGACGATCCCGAAGCGGTCGCGCAGCGGCGAGGTCAACAACCCGGCGCGGGTGGTCGCGCCGATGAGCGTAAACGGCGGCACGTCGAGCTTGAGCGAGCGCGCCGCCGGTCCCTCGCCGATCATGATGTCGATCTGGAAGTCCTCCAGCGCCGGGTACAGGACCTCCTCGACCACCGGCGACAGACGATGGATCTCGTCGACGAACAACACGTCGTTGGGTTTCAGGTTGGTCAACAAGGCGGCCAAGTCGCCGGCGCGCTCCAGCACCGGCCCCGAGGTCTGCTTGAGCCCGACCCCCATCTCGTTGGCTACCACGTGCGCCAGGGTGGTCTTGCCCAGACCGGGCGGACCGAAGATCAGCACGTGGTCGAGCGCATCCCCGCGCTGGCGCGCGGCGCGGATGAAGATCTCCATCTGCTCCTTGACCGCCGGCTGGCCCAGGTATTCGGTCAGCGATTTGGGGCGCAGGCTGGTCTCGGTCAGCACCTCGTCCGGTGCCGGGCTCGGGTCGACCACTCGGGGCTCGATGTCGGCCTCGCTCATTTCTTGCCTTGCGATGTCAGCGCCAGCCGGATGATCTCCTCGGCGCTCATCCCGGGACCGGCGACGCCCCGCACCATACGCGAAACCTCGGCCGGTTTATAGCCCAGCGACCGGAGCGCCATCGAAGCCTCGCTGGCGGCGTCGCGCGGGCCCGCCAGGCCGCCGCCGGGCAGCCCGCGGTCGCCCCCGGCGGCCTCGGCGAGGCGGTCGCGCATCTCCACGATCAGCCGCTCGGCGGTTTTCTTGCCGATCCCGGGAACCCGGGTCAGCGCGGCCACGTCGCCGTCGCGCACCAGGCCCGCGAATTCGTCCGCGGTCACCCCGGACAGGATCGCCAGCGCCAGCTTGGCGCCGACCC
>JBFJNB010000306.1:0-4235 GCA_041633655.1 Lysobacterales bacterium
CTCCGCACAACTTCAACCGGCGCATGGTAGCAGGAAAAGCACGCCACCCGCAGAGGCCCCGTTTTGTGCCACCGGGCGGTTTCACCGATAATGGCGCACTGCTTTGCGCCGGGGATCCATTTGATGAAAAAGCTGCGCGTGACGGTGGTCGACCTGGTGGTCAAGGGCAAGGCTCGGAAGCTGTTCGGTAAGCTGATGAACGCCAACCTGTCGACCATCATGCCCCAGGTGGTTGCGGTCTGGTGCGAGCAGCTCGGCCACGACGTGCGCTTCATCTGCTACACCGGCACCGGCAACCTGACGCGCGAGCTGCTGGAAGAGACCGACGTGGTGTTCCTGAGCGCCTACTCGCGCTCGGCCCAGCTCGCCTACGCGCTGTCGGGGCTGCTGCGTTCGCGTGGGGTGGTGACGGTGCTGGGCGGGCCCCATGCGCGCTGCTATCCCGAGGATTCGGCAAAATACTTCGACTACGTACTCGGCTTCACCGACAAGGAGCTGATCGATGACGTGCTGCGGGAGCGCGAGCCTCACCGTCCCGGGCGGATCCTGAACGCTACCGGCCAGCCGCCGGTCCTGCCCGGCGCGCGCGAGCGCTGGAAGTACATCGAGGCGACGATCGCCAAGACTCCGTTCATGAAGGCGATCCCGATGATCGGCTCGACCGGCTGTCCGTACCAGTGCAGCTTCTGCATCGACGCCCGAGTTGACTACCAGCCGATGCCCTACGACGTGCTCCAGGAGGACCTGCGCTTCATCCGCACCAAGGTCAGGAACCCGAAGGTGGTCTGGCACGACCCGCTGTTCGGGGTGCGCTTCAAGGAAACGATGGCGATGATCGAGGAGGCGGTGCCGCCGGGCAGCATGGACTTCATCGCCGAGATCAGCCTGTCGCTCCTGTCCGAGCCCAACGTCAAGCGTTTGGCGCAGGTGGGCTTCCAGGGGCTGTTGCCGGGGATCGAGTCCTGGTACGACTTCGGCAACAAAGCCAAGACCCGCCGCAACGCCGGCGAGGAAAAGCTGCGCCAGGTCGCCGAGCACATCAACATGCTGCTCTCCTACGTGCCGTTCGTGCAGGCCAACTTCGTTGCCGGGCTCGACTGCGACGAGGGCCCAGAGCCGTTCGAGCTGACCAAGCGCTTCGTCGATATGACCCCCGGCGCGTGGCCCGCGATCTCGATTCTGACCGCCTACGGCGAGGCCGCGCCGCTGAACCTGGAACTGCAGCGCGAGGGCCGACTGGTCCCGGTGCCATTTCATTTCCTGGACAACAAGCACATGAACGTGCGCCCGAAGAACTACGACTGGGCCGAGTTCTACACCCTGTCGGCGGATCTGAAGCGCCACGCGTTCACCGGCGCGCGTATCCGGCGCCGCTTCGCGGCCAACCGCGGCTTCCACACCAAGGCGTTCAACGCGCTCCGGGTGGTGTCGCGCGGGCGCATCAAGCGCGAGGAAAAAATAGCGCACATGCTGCGAACCGACGCCCAGTTCAGGCGCTTCTTCGACCAGGAAACCACCGAGATTCCGCCCTATTTCAGCAACATCATCCGGCGCGATCTGGGTGAGCTGTGGAACTACCTGCCCGCCGACGGACTGATCCACGACCCCAATGCCTACCGCGCCAAGGCGCAGCTTCAGGTGCAGCTCGCCGCCGGCGCGGCCTGACCGCCGGTCGGGCTTGGCGGCACGCCAATCCGGTCCGAGTCCGGCAGCCCGTTAACCCGGTTGGGGCGCCGCCAGGCCTGATGCGGCGCCGAAGCGCACGCAGAACCGCAGCGCATCCGGGTAGGGAAAGATGTCCGGCTGCTCCCCGGCCAGGATCCGCCGCTTCATCTCGAGCCAGAAGTCCGGATCGATTAGGCACCGGTGATCGCGGTAGAACAGATGCCTGGATGAGTCGTCGGCGAAGAAGAACTCCGCGAACTGCTCCGGAAACACGTCGTCGTCGCCGACCGAATACCAGGGCTGACTGAACATCTCGTCCACCGGTGACCTCGCCGGTGGGATGTGCCGGAAAGTGCACTCGGTCAGGTAGCGGATTTCGTCGTAGTCATAGAACACCACGCGGCGGTGGCGAGTCACGCCGAAGTTCTTCAGCATCATGTCACCGGGGAAGATGTTGGCCGCCGCCAGGTCGCGGATCGCCCGGCCGAATTCCCCGATCGCGTGTTCCCGATCGCTGCGACTGGCGCCGGCCAGGTACTCGTTGAGCGGGCACATCCGCTTTTCGATGTACAGGTGGCCGATCACCAATTGGTCGCCGTCGACCTCGATGCCGCCCGCGCAGCGGCTCTCGAGCTCGGCCAGTAGCGACGGTTCGATCCGCGCCAGCGGAAGCGCGACCTGCGAGTACTCCAGCGTGTCGGCGAGTCGTCCGGCCCGGTCGTGCGACTTGACCAGCCAGTACTTCTCCTTCACCGCCGCGCGGGTGATGCTCTTGGGCCGCTCGAACACGTCCCGGATCACCTTGAACACGAACGGAAAAGACGGCAGCGTGAACACCACCATCACCATTCCCCGGATGCCCGGCGCGATCGTGAATTGGTCGCTCGAGTGTTTTAGGTGATGCTGCAGATCGCGGTAGAACATGGTCTTCGAGTGCTTCTGCAGCCCGAGCATCGAGTAGATCTCCTGCAGCGGCTTGCGCGGCAGCACCGAGTGCAGGAACGTCACATAGGCCGAGGGCACCTCCATGTCGACCATGAAGTAGGCGCGCGCGAAACTGAACAGGATCGAGATGTCGCGGGGATCGGTCAGAAACGCATCCAGATAGAGCCTGCCTCCGGCATCGTTGAGAATCGCGATCACGAACGAGCGCTCGTGGTCACCGTTGATCTCGCGCCCCACGACGTAGGCCGCCTTGCCGCGATAAAAGAGCGAACTCAAGACCTGGAGCTGATGATTGGGATGCCGGCCGCGGCCCGCCGGGGCCGCCGCGAACGCCGCCAGCAGGCGGCGGACGTCGCGGCGCAGGTCCTGGAACTCGCACTCGAGCCCGAAATCCCTGAGCACCCTCAGCAGGCAGCGCCGCAAGCCGCTCCGCGGCGGGTAATAAACCCGATACGTCGCCTGTTGTCCCTCGATGTGATCCAGGGAGATGGCCGGACGCCAGAAAATATAGGTGTTGTGGTAATACTCGCGGTTCAACACCCGGCAGGCGACCGAATTGTAAAATGTCTCCGCGCATTCGGGTTGACCGTGATCGTAGAGCAAACCGATGTACATCCGTTTGATCTCCGGCCATAGCGAACCATCCTGCGACGCCTGCGGGAACCGCTGCTGCACCTCTTCCACCGCCTCGCCGACGCGCTGGTCGTACATTCGGATACGGTCCCGGCTGGCCTCCCGCACGGCGTTCCAGTCGGCCCGCTCGAAGCGCTGCTTGGCCGCCGCGCTGATCCGACGGAACAGCAGATAATGGCGGTCGAATCCCGCCAGGATGGTGCGCGCGATGGCTTCGATATCGACGGTCCTGCTCCCGTTCACGGTTGACTCAATGAGCTGCCCGCATGTTAGCCCGACGCCGATGCGCCTGCCTATCGCGCGGGCGCTTGCGGATGCGAAAAAGTCTGACGCGGTTCAAGAAACGGTATTTTTGGCTCGAATCGGTCCGATCCACCCGGCGTTCGCCCGCTGATTTGATCTGGATCAAATTCTCCATCCGCGCGCGCCCTACAATCGGTACCGTTGCCAGGTGATTCATGGCCCCTCCAGGGGTCCTACCGGAGTCTTTACCCCTCAAAGGCTCCGGTTTTTCTTTTTGGCCGCCGGCGCGGTCAGGGCGGATCGAACCTCGGCGCGGGCTCGCCCGAGCACCCGCTGTGGATCAGCTTGCCGCGGCGGTGAAACGCCGACAGCCGCTCGAGTTCGGGCTTGATCTCGAGCCGCCGCGCCCGCCGCCAGTCCTCGTCGTACAGCGTCTCCAGGTAGCGCTCGCCGGAATCGCCGATCATCGTGACCACGCTGCCGCGCTCCCCGCGCGCCTGCATCTCGGCGGCGAGGACCAGCGCGGCGTAGAAGTTGGTCCCGGTGGAGCCGCCGCATTTGCGGTTGATCAGCCCCTCGAGGTAGTGCAGCGCGGCGATCGAGGCCGAGTCCGGCACCCGGATCATGCGATCGATCAGCCGGGGGAGAAACGACGGCTCCACCCGCGGCCGGCCGATGCCCTCGATCAGCGAGCGCCCGGCCGGCTCTGGTGGCACGCTGCCCTGGGTGAAGTAGTGAAAGAACACCGA
>JBFJNB010000307.1:0-4222 GCA_041633655.1 Lysobacterales bacterium
CCCGAAGCTGGCGTAACGCTCGGGCTGTTCGGCACCGGCGCGGACCTCGGCCACGTCGCGCAGCAGCACCGGCGCCCCGTCGCGCACCCCCACGACCAGGTCGGCGACTTCCTCGGGGGTGCTCAGAAAGTCCCCGGCCTGCACCAGCACCTCGCGGTTGTCCGCGACCAGGCTGCCGGCGTCGGCCGAGGCGTTGGCCGAGGACAGCGCGCGGCGCAGGTCGCTCAGCGCCAGACCGTACCCGGCCAGGCGCTGCGGGTCGAAGCGCACGTGAAGCGCCCGATCGGGCCCGCCCAGGGTCTCGATGTCGCGGGTTCCGGGTACCCGCTTGAGCTCGGTCTCGACCGTGTGCGCGATCCTTAGCAGGTCGGCGGGGCCGATCGCGGGGTCCTCGCTCCACAGGGTGCCGGCGATGATCGGCACGTCGTCGATGCCCTTGGGCTTGATCAGGGGCATGCCGACGCCGACGTTGGGCGGCAGCCAGTCCTGGTTGGAATAAAACGCGTTGTAAAGCCGCACGATCGCCTCGGTGCGGGGCTCCCCGACCTCGAAGCGGACGGTCAGCGCCGACATTCCCGGAGTCGAGGCCGAGTACACGTGCTCGACGCCTTCGATCTCGGAGACGATCTGCTCGGCCGGCGTGGTCACCAGAGATTCCACCTCGCGCGCCGAGGCCCCGGGATAGGGAATGAACACGTTGGCGAAGGTGACGTTGATCTGCGGCTCCTCCTCGCGCGGGGTGATCATCACCGCGAACAGGCCCAGTAGCAGCCCGGTCAGCGCCAGCAGCGGGGTGATCTCGGTGCTCAGGAAAGCCCGCGCGATGCGGCCGGAAAGACCGAGGCTCATTGCGCGCCCCGGGTCAGCGATTGAGCCTGGTTCTTGTAGGCGATGCCGGCGGCGATCGGGTCGAGGGCCACCCGCTCGCCGGCCACCAGCCC
The DNA here is from genome assembly GCA_041633655.1 of Lysobacterales bacterium. Classification (GTDB taxonomy): domain Bacteria; phylum Pseudomonadota; class Gammaproteobacteria; order Xanthomonadales; family SZUA-38; genus JBFGYD01. The sequence goes on from JBFJNB010000307.1 coordinate 942, forward strand.
GGACAGCACCGCAACGCGCCCGTCGGCCGCCGGCGTGCCGGTGCGCAGGTAGCGCAGGCCGATGCGGCCGGAGGGGTCCACCACGTAGGCGCCGGTGACCTCGCCGCGGTGCACGATCGCCGACGCGGGCACCAGCAGGCGCCGTTCCTCGCCGCTGACGAACGCGACCTTGACCAGGGTGCCCGGAAATACCCCGTGCTCGCCCTGGGGCAGGGTGACCAGCACGCGAAACGTGTGGGTGGCGCTATCGGCGTTGGGCGGTATCCGCAGTTCGGCCGCGTCCACCGAGCGATCGTTGGGCAGGATCACGCGGGCGGCGGCGTGACGGCGCAGCGGACCGATGTGCTGCTGCGGAATTTCGACTACCGCGCGCAGGTGTTCCAGAGACAGCCCGGTCATCAGCGGTTTCCCGGGCGCCACCGCCTCGCCCATTTGTACGTGGCGGGCCACCACGGTCCCGGAGTAGGGCGCCCGGATTACCGTGTAACCGAGTCCTTCGCGGGCCTCGGCCAGCGCGGCTTGCGCCGCATCGAGGCGCGCCCTGGCCGAGTTGTAATCGGCCGCGGCGCGATCGAACTGCGCCTTGGCGATCAGCTTTTTGTCATAGACCTCCTTGGTGCGATCATAAGCGAGCTGCGCCTCGGCCAGGCGCGCCCTGGCTTCGGCCAGCGCGCCCTCGGCGGCTTCCACCCGGGCGCCCTGCTCGGTGTCGGTCAGGCGCACGATCAGAGAGCCCTTCTCGACGTAATCGCCCACGTCGAACGGCAGCTCGACCACCCGGCCGCTGGTCTGCGCGGCCACCGTGGACTGGTTGACCGCCTCGATCACCCCGTCGAACGCGGTCTCGCGCGCCACCACCGCTTCCTCGACCGTGATCAGTTCCAGATCGAGCTCATCGAAGGTCGGTTGCGACGCGGGCGGAGCGGAGTCGGAGCAGCCGGCCAGCAGCAGCGCGGCCAACGCTGCGATCGGCCACGACCGCCCGCCACTCGCGACCGGCACGGAGGCGTCAGCGCCCATCGGCACAAAACGCCGCCCCGGGTCGGATTCCGACCCGTTCCAGGATCTTGGCCAGCGGACAGAAACCGGTGAACGAGGCCTGCAGCATGTTGGCGCCGACGAAGGCGGTGAACCACAGCCAGTGCGGGCTGTGCCACTGCGCCAGCGCCAGCGAGACCAGTACAAAGGTGCCGGCGATGCGAAAAACCCATTGGTCCAGGGTGGTTGCGGGTCGGATGACGGCGGATTGGTTGTTCATAACGGTAACTTCATTAGTTGCTAAAATACGCATATATGAATATACTACCGAGCATTGTCGGATGCAAGCATTAACAACATGAGCCCACGACCAAGCCTGATTCTGATGCTGCTGATCCCCCTTTGGGCCGCCGCCGACGGCGATCCACGCCTGGTCGAGTCGCGCGAGCTGGCGGCTCGGCTGCAGCAGCAACTGGGCGCCCGGCTGGTCTCGGCGCTCAGCGCCGGAGGGCCGGCCGAGGCGATCGAAGCCTGCCGGGTCGACGCCCCCGAAATTGCGCAGCGATTGTCCGGGGAAGCGGGTGCCAGGGTAGGGCGCACCGCGCTGAAAGTGCGCAACCCGGCCAACGCCTCGGACCCCGAACAACAGGCGGTCATGCACGAGTTCGCCCGGCTGCTGGATTTAGGCGCCGGGCCGCCCGAGCGCTTCGACATCCGATCGGACGGAGGGGCGCGGTACATGCGCGCGATCGTGACCCAGCCGATGTGCCTGGCCTGTCATGGAGCGAGCCTTGCGCCGGAGGTCAGTGCCGCGCTGGCGCGGCTATACCCGCAAGACCAGGCCACAGGTTTCGCGGCCGGCGAGCTCCGCGGCGCCTTCGTCATCGAATGGCCGCCCACCGCGGAGCCCCGCCGATGATCCGCTCCTGTCCCCATTGCGGCTCCCGCAACCGGGTCCCGGCCCGACGCCTGGCCGATACCGGCCGTTGCGGTGCCTGCCGGCAGGAGTTGCTGCCCGTGAACGAACCGCTGGAGGCGGATACCGCCCTGTTCGACGAAATCACCCAAGCGGCTACCGTACCGGTCCTGGTGGATTTCTGGGCGGCGTGGTGTGGTCCCTGCAGGATGGCGGCGCCCGAAGTCGAGCGCGCCGCTGGCGCCCTGGCCGGCCGCGCCATCGTGCTCAAGGTCAACACCGAACACAATCCGGAGCTGGCGAGCCGGTTCGGCGTGCGCAGCATTCCCAATTTCGCGCTGTTTCAGCGCGGCGTCCTCGCCTGGCAACAGCCGGGGCTGCTCGGACACCACCAGCTCGAGCGAATAGTGCTCGATCGATTAGCGGAGGAACCATCATGATCCCGTTTCAACCGACCTCCCGCGCGCTCGGTAGCGGGTCGGCAACCGCCCGCAGGTTCGACCGGGTCGTGCCGGCGCTGGTGCTGGTGTTCCTTGGCCTGGCGTCGGGTCCGCCGGCACGGGCCGGAGAGCTCGCGGATCTGCTGCGGGCCAGCCTGGATCACCCGGGCGTGACCGCCTCGCAACGGGAAACCGCCGCCGCGGAGCAGGAACTGCGCGCGGCGCGCGGCCGTTACTTCGGCGCCGGCGGTCTATCGGCGCAGACGGCCCGGTTCGAGGATCCCCGTTTCGTCGGCGTGCTGTCGCCGGCGGCGCTCGCGGATCCGCCGTTCTCACGGGACCTGACCACCTACGCAGCCTTCTACCGCATTCCCATTGACTTAGCGGGCGCGATCAAGGCGGGCCGGGAAGCGGCCGCGCATGATCTGGCAGGGCTGCAACTGGCCGAACGCCAGACCGGCCTGCTCAAACTGCACGACGTGACCTCGGCCTACGTGCGGCTGCAGGCGCTCAAGCGCGAAGCCGAGGTGCTCGCGGTGCAGCGCCGCCGGGTCGAGCAGACGGTCGAGCGGGTGGAACAGCAGGTGGCCACCGAGGAAGTCTCGATCGCCGAGCTGCGCCTGGCCGAGGCCGAGCTGGCCCGACTCGAGGCCGACGAAGAGCGGCTGGCGGGTGCCGTGGCGGTTGCCCTGGCCGCGCTGGAAGAGGCCAGCGGACGCCAACTCGAGCCGTCGAGCGCCGAGATCCACATTCCGGATTGGCCGACCGCGGAACCCGAGGGTCTGCTGCCGGCGCGCGTGGCCGAGGCTCGGGCGCGCTCAGCCGAACAACGGGCCGAGGAGGCTCGGCGCTCGCTGTGGCCGAGGGTTTCGGTGGGTGCCGATTACCAGACGTTCGATGGCGGACCCGATGCGCCCGATGCGTGGAGCATCAGCGCCGGGGTCACG
>JBFJNB010000308.1:0-4211 GCA_041633655.1 Lysobacterales bacterium
CGCGCCACCACCGCCGCGTGCTGAGTGCCAGCCCGGCTATCATCTTCGAACTGAAGGGCGGCGCCGACGGGATCGCGCTTAGTGTCAGCGATAACGCCGGCAACGTATTTCCGGGCCCGCTGCGGTCTTTTGACGACCTGGTCGACCAGGCCCATCCGGTCGACCGGCAGGCGCTGACCCAGCAGCTCAGAGCGGTCCGCCAGCGCGGCGCCTCGATGCTGCAGTACCGCGTGCCCCGGCCCGACGGGGGCACGATGTGGGCCGAACAGCGAATGGTCCGCTACCATATCGATGAGGCCCCGGGCTGGGAGGTTTTCGGGTCGATCGTCGACGTCACCCAGACCAAACGGCTCGAGGCGCGGGTCATGAACCGCCAGCGGCTTTCCGCGCTCGGGCGCCTCGCGGGCGGGATCGCGCACGACTTCAACAACCTGTTGACCAGCATTCTCGGGTTCACCGCGATGGCGCGCGACCGGATGAACGACGACGATCCGGGTCGTGAATTGCTGGATCAGGTCGAGGTCGCCGCCGACAAGGCGGTGAACCTGACCCGCCGCTTGCTCGCGTTCGGTCGACGCCAGCCGCTGGCGCTGACGGTCGTGGACGTCAACCGGACGGTGGCCGAGTTGATGGGGATGCTCAGCCAACGGATCGGCCCCGACACGCGGATCGAGTTCGAGCCGAGCGCGACGGCGGTCAAGGTTTCGGCCGATCCCGGTCAGCTCGAGCAGGTCATCATGAATCTGGTCATCAACGCCGCCGAAGCGGTGGCTTCCGAGGGTGTGATCCGGATCACCGTCGATGAAGTCGTTCCTGGAACCGAGGGCCTGCCAGATCTGGACGAGACGCAGGGCGACAGCTACGCCCTGATCCGGGTCAGCGACAATGGGGTTGGCATGAGCGCCGCGGTGCAGGCCCAGATTTTCGATCCCTTCTTCACCACCAAATCCGGGGACGCGAGTACCGGCCTGGGCCTTGCCACGGTCCACGGAATCGTGCGCCAGCACCACGGCATCATCGAGGTGAAGTCGGCCGAGGGCGCCGGCTCCACGTTCAGCATCCTGCTACCGGCAACGACCGATCCGCTGCCCGCAGAGAGCTCCCGCCCCTCGCCGACGATCCCGGAAGGCACCGAGACTATCCTCGTGGTCGACGACGACGTGTCGATCACCGATTTGATCCAGCGGGTTCTTTCTCCCGCGGGCTACCGGGTGCTCGCGGCGACCAACATTCCCGATGCGCTGGCCCTGGCCGAGGCGTCGGCGATCGACCTGCTGCTGGCGGACGTGTCGCTGCCGGTCGGCGACGGTCACGAACTGGCCGAGAAGCTGACCCGACGTCAGCCAGCACCGATCGTGGTCTACATGTCCGGACACATCGAAGACCCGCGCCTGCGATCCAGGATTCGCGCGTCCGGGGCGCCGTATCTGGACAAGCCCCTGGAACTGGGCACGATGGCCCGCCTGCTGCGCGAACTGCTGGACCGGAAACGAGCGACCGGGATCGCGGGTCGTGACCGGCCAGGTCAATGATGAGTTGCGGTTTTCGCGAAGCGAAAGAAGCGGCCTGGCCGTGCCGTCGCCCGCGCAAAGAAGCGGCCCGGCAGACGCCGTTCCACGCCGCCGGATTAGCCAGGCGAATGACGGGTTGCGGTTTTTCGCGCAGCGAAAAGAAGCGGCCCGGCAGACGCCGTTCCACCTTGTCCAAGCACTCATGAGTAAGAACTGGTGCCCCCGGCAGGATTCGAACCTGCGACCAATGGATTAGGAATCCACTACTCTATCCCCTGAGCTACGGGGGCGCGCCAACCGAGTGGCGAAGTGTACCGGCAAACGGCGTCGCCAGCGAAACGCCGGGCATGCAACCCGCTGGGTCGTTGTGCGGCAAGCGCTCGAGGCCGACCGCGAGGGTCTTCAGTAGGGGCCGGAGACTGCCGACGCATCCTCCCAGGGCGACGCATACAGCGCGCCGTGCAGGTAGAAGTAGACGTTGTTTTCGGTGATCAGCCCGCGTCCCGCGGTCGGGTTCCAGTCCTGCCAGTAATCGTGATTGGGGTGGGTATCGGCATGGTGGCTGATCATCACGTCCGTGAGTTCAAGCCCGGGCGCCTCGCCGCCCGGTCCGAAGACCTCGAACATCGCCAGTCCGGTGAAGCGCCACGGATAGAAGTGGCTCGGGTCCGGCGAGATCCCAGAGGGCGTCTTGGCGTCGGCGATCGCGACCGGAATCGTGATCCGGCCCGCGCGGCTGGCCGCCGGATCGGGCGGCAGGTAGGCCAGCGCGTGATGGTCGTAACGCAGCGGCGACTCGCTGCCCCGCCTTCCCAAGTCGACGCGCTTGACCAGCGTCGGGCGGGCCGGGTCGGAAACGTCGAACAGCGACAAATGCAGGCCCTGGTACCAGGCGAAGTCGCCATCGCCGGGGCCGCCGGCGGGAACCGCGTTCTTGCCGAAACCGAGCACCAGGTCGTTCGGCAGCGGGTGCAGGTAGTCGGAGAATCCCGGAATCTCGAGTTCGCCCATGATGTGCGGGTCATTTGGCTTGCTCAGATCGACCACGTACAGCGGATCGACGCTCTTGAAGGTCACCGCGTACACCCGATCGCCGAGGAACCTCAAGCCGTAGAGGAATTCGCCGGGCTTGCCGAGCGGCTGCGGCCGGCTCGAGTTGGGCATGAAGCCGACCACCGGGAGTTCCCCGGCGTCCGGACCGGCCAGCTTCAGTACCGTCAGTCGGTGATCCTGGCCCTGGAACATGTAGCGCGAAGAGGTCAATACCCGCAGGTGCTCGTCGTGCTCGCTGAACGCGAACGAGGGGCCTACACCCAGGTACGGGAGGAACCCGGGCACGACCCCGGTGCCCGCGTAGCGAACGCCGCCATCGGCCAGCGAGAACTGGTGCACGTCGGTGAACACGTCGCGCTCGTAGTAAAGACCGCCAAATGCGGGATCGATCCGATACGCGGTGCGCGAGGTCACCACGTACAGATTGTTCAGCGACACGTACAGGGCCTCGGGAAACCCGATCAGGCTGACCGAGTCGGGCGTGGCCTCGAGATCCCCGAGGTCGAACGCGGTCACGCTGGTGATGTCGCGGTAGGGATACTGCGGGTCGTTCGCGGACAGAAAGACCTGCGCCGGGTCGGTCAGCGGCCCCCGCTTGACCCCATTGATGCTGAAGGTCGGCAGCAGCGATTCCTTGACCGTCGACAGCGGCGGAATGAAGCGGGTCACCAGGTACAGGCGCTCGCCGATGCGGCGGGTTTCGGCGCCGCCGCCGGTGACCTCGATCTCGTGGGTGAGGCTCGGCTGTCTCGGGTCGGACACGTCGTAAACCGACACCCGGGTTTGACCCTGCGACCACGGGCCTGGAGCGCACCAGGTCCAGAAATCGTAGTAGCTGGCGATCCCGCTGAACACCACCAGCAGGTCGGGCCGTCCGTCGGGGCGGTCGGTGACCAGGTACATCCCCTGTGGCGTCGCGTTCTCGCCGGCCAACGCGATGTCGGCGACCTCGACCAGCTGCGGACTGGCGGAGTCGATCTCGAACACGCGCAGCCGACTCTCCGTCTCCGGCCACTGGCGTGGGCGCAGCGCGAACACGAACTCGCCGTCGCTCTTGAGCAGGTCGTCCTCGTCGACGCCTTGTTCCTGCAGGTTGGTGCCGCTGACCGCCGGGGCCAGTTCGGTCGGCGGAGCCGGCGAAAAGTCGATGGCCAGCGCGGCCGGATACTCCGGGTTGTTGCCGCGCAGATAGGTGTCCAGCAGTTGCGGGTTGGTGAACGGCATCAGCCCGGCCTGGTTGCGGCGTCCGCTGGGCGGGTCGGTCAGCAGCCCGATCGCGCGCCCTCGGGTGTTCCAGGAGCCTTGAAGTGGGGCCGCCAGCGTCAGCGTCGCATCCAGGCGTCCCCTGGTTTCGGTCTGGAACCCAAGCTGAAGTTCCCCGACCGAGGCCACCGCCAGCCCGCCGGTGCAGCCGTCGCAGCGCCGGAACGACAGAAGCTCCATGCCTGGAGCGCCCTGGCCGCCGTTGTCAGCCCAGGCCCAGCGCGGGAAGCCCGCGTTGTCGTAAAAGTAGAACACGCTCATGACCAGGTCGCCCTGGGTCGAGACGCTGAGCCCATAACCGGGCTGCGCGGTCTCGAACCAGAACCCGGTGCGGTCGGCGTACACCGGGGTCGGGTCCATGATGAAGGTCTCGATCGCGGCGGC
>JBFJNB010000309.1:0-4191 GCA_041633655.1 Lysobacterales bacterium
ACGGTTTCACCAACCACCAATTCGTGCTCGGCCAGGACAAGGCGCATCACGTCGGCGCACAGCCCACGGGTCGCGAACGCGGCGATCAGGACGTTGGTGTCCAGGAACACCCTCACGAGATATCGCGAAAGATGTCCTCGTCGGTTAGCCAACCCCGGGCTTCGGCGAAGGGGGCAGCGCTGCGTCGCAGGTCCTCGAACTCGGTTACCGCTAGCTGCCGGCGAAGCGCCTCTCGAACGAGCTCACTCTTCGGACGCCCGGTCCGCTTCGCCAATATCCTGAGTTGTGCGTCGAGTTCCCGGTCAAGCCGGACAGTTATCGTGCTCATGTACTACATTGTAATACACTTGGATCGAATCCGCAGCGCCCAGTGAAGCCGGCGGCAGCTCAAAGCCCCCCGAATCGCTGGAAATAGCCGCGCCGGCACGCCGGCAAGGGCCCGTCGGCGGTTTCCATCCGCGCCTCGACGAACGCGCGCGCGGCGCCTTCGACCGCGCGGTACAGGTTGGCGGTCAGATTCAGCGCTGCACGTCCCGGCCAGCGCGGGGGCAGCATCTCCGCGGGCAGGTCGGCGTCGCGCAGCAGGATGCGCCGGTACTCGTGGATCAGCAGGGTGCGGACCTGGAACGCCTGCTCCGGGTCGAGCCCGCGCGCGCTGCGCGCGGCCCGCAGCAGCGGTCGGAACGCGCTCAGGAACGCGTCGTAACGCCGCGCCAGGTGGTCCAGCTTCCAGATCTCGTAGGCGAGCTTGCGCAGCACGTCGCGCGATACCAGGTCCTCGGTGCGCGCGCTCAGCACCGTGACCCGGTGGGCCACCCCCATCTCCTGAAGGGTTTCGTCCAGCGAGCGGCGGTCGTGGTTGGGATGGGCCATGACCCCGGGGGTCAGCGTCCCGTAGCCCAGCCACTGCAGCTCGCGCCGGAGCGTGTCGCGGTCGCGCTCGGTGAGCGAGGCGTTGACCACCAGGGTCCAGGTCCCGTCCCAGTCCTCGCTGCCGTCGGAGTAGATCCGGCGCGCGGCTTTCTGGTAGTGGCGCAGGCCCGCCTCGGTCAGGCTGTAGTAGCTGCGCCGGCCGACCTGCTCGGCGCTCAGCCAGTCGTCCTTGACCAGGCGGTACACCGAGGTGCGGATCAGTCGCTGGTTCAGGCCGAGCGGCGCCAGTGCCTCGATCAGGCTCCCCAGCCAGACCGAGTTGCCGTGCTGGGAGACGGTGTCGCAGAACACCGTGATGATCAGCGAGCCGGCGCGGATCGGGCGGCGGCCGCGGAACGCATCCAGGTGCCGATCCACGACTTTGAGGCGGCGCGCGCCGACCGCGGACGGGTTTTGCCGATTGCGGCTCATGACCGCCGAGAATAGCGCATGTAATCGATAACCCGGATGTTGCACGAGTTGCCGGAATTGTCGGCGGAGTCCACGAGTAAAGCTTGTTCGATCGCGCGCCGAGTAATAGCTGTCGCTATTGCTCAAGGGGGATCGGGCAAGAATTGCCGTGCAATCCGGCGACAAACCGGCAACGATGCGCGGGCATCCAGCAAGCGACCCAAACTGACTCAGCTGTCCGTTGACCGGACTCACTCTTACGGGAACCGCTCCGTGAAACTCGTGCAATATCCGGGTTGTTCCGATACAAAGATGCACCGCGCCCGCCGAATTTAGTATCATTAATGGCCCTCACCGGAGCGCGTCTGCGCGCGCTGCGGATCGGCGCGCGGCCGGCGCTCACCGGTGAGCGCGCAGCTTGAACAAATCCGTCGCGCGGACCCTACCCCCGGGTACCGGCGCGGCGCGCAACCGGGAGTTCACGATGGGGCCAGCGGTCATTCAGCATCCCCAGCAACGGGACCGGCCCGCGTTCGACTGGCAGCGGGTCGCGCATCTGCTGTTGCTGTCGCGGGCCATCGACGAAGTCGAGGAAACCGAACTGGTGCCGGCCAAAAAGGTCTTCAACCAGTTTTCTTCGCGCGGCCACGACTTCGCGCAGATCCTGCTCGGCTCGCTGCTCGACCACCGCCACGACGGCGCCACCGGCTACTACCGCTCGCGCCCGTTCTCGCTGGCGATCGGACTGAGCGCCGAGGACGCGCTGGCCGCGCCGCTGGCGCGCTCCGGCGGCTACAGCGACGGGCGCGATATCGGCGTGGTCTGCAATCTGCCCGGCGGCGGCACCGTCGGCCAGGCCTGCACGCTGCTGCCGATGAGCGGCGGCGTCGGGGCCCAGTTCACGCCGGCGATCGGATGGGCCCAGGCGATCGGTTATCACCGCGAAGTGCTGGGAAACCCCGAGTGGGCCGGGGCGATCGCGCTGGCGATGGGGGGCGACGCGTCGGCTTCCACCAACGGGTTCTGGTCGGCGCTGAACATCGCCACCACCAACAGCTTGCCCTACCTGATCTACCTCGAGGACAACGGCTACGGCATTTCGGTGCCGGCCGAGGTGCAGACGCCGGGCGGCAACCACCTGGCCAACCTGGCCTCGTGGCAGAACCTGAGGATCCTCGACGGCGACGGCACCGACCCGCTGCAGGCCCCGCGCCTGATCGGCACCGCGATCGCGCACGTGCGTTCCGGCTCGGGACCGTGCCTGCTCCGGCTCAAGGTGCCGCGCCTGTGCGGTCACACGTTCCAGGACACCCAGACCTACAAGCCCCAGGAGCTGATCGATGAGGAGCAGGCGCGCGACCCGCTGCCGCGGCTGCGCCAGCACCTGATCGCCCAGGGCGTGTTCAGCGAGACGAGCTGGGCCGCGCTCGAGCAGGACACCGAGGCCGAGGTGCGCGATGCGCTCGCCCGCGCCGAGGCGCGCCCGTGGCCGAACCCGGCCCGGCTGCGCCGCTACGTGTTCGCCGAGCGCCGCGCCGACGGGACCCTGGAGCTGCCACTGATGGGCGGCGTGCGCCAGCAGGCGCCACCGCACGAGAGCCTCGAACCGCAACCGCAGGGCCAGCGCCTGAACATGGCGACCGCGATCCGGATGACGCTGGACGAGGAGCTTACCCGCAACCTCGCGATGCTGGTGTTTGGCGAGGACGTGGGCCTGAAAGGCGGGGTCCACGGCGTCACCCTGGGCCTGACCGCGAAGCACGGCCCGGCGCGGGTGTTCGACACCTCGCTGTCGGAGGAGGGCATCATCGGGCGCGCGGTCGGGATGGCGGTCGCGGGCCTGCTGCCGGTGCCGGAAATCCAGTTCCGCAAATACGCCGAGCCAGCGGCCGAGCAGTTGACCGATGCCGGCACCATGCGCTGGCGCACCGTGAACAAGTTCGCCTGCCCGATGGTGGTACGCATCCCGGGCGGGTTCGCGCGCCGCGGCGACCCGTGGCACTCGATGTGCGACGAGGTCGAGTGGGCGCACAAGGTCGGCTGGCAGGTCGCGATGCCGTCCAACGCCGAGGACGCCGTCGGGCTGCTGCGTTTCGCGCTGCGCGACAACAACCCGACGATCTTCTTCGAGCACCGCTATCTGTACGACTGCGCCTGGGCCCGCCGCCCGTATCCCGGAAGCGAATTCGTCGTGCCGTTCGGGCGCGCCCGCCGGGTGCTGGCCGGCGACGCCGCGACGGTGGTCTGCTGGGGCGCGATGGTCGAGCGCTGCGAGGCGGCGGCCAGGGCGCTCGCCAAGGGAGTCGAGGTGCTGGACCTGCGCACGATCGAGCCCTGGGACCAGGAGCGGGTATGCGAGTCGGTGCGCCGCACCGGGCGCTGCCTGATCGTGCACGAGGACAACCGCACCGCCGGCTTCGGCGCCGAGATCGCCGCGGTGCTCGCCGACGAGCTGTTCTGGGACCTGGACGCGCCGATCAAGCGCCTGACCCTGCCCGACATACCCAACCCGCACAACCTGGAATTGCTGACCGCGGCGCTGCCGGGCGAGGACGATATCCAATCCGCGTTGTCGGATCTGCTGAAGATCTGATGTCCAAGCTGATCGATATCGTCCTGCCCGAGGACACCGAGGGCAGCGTGGCGCGGCTGGAGCGCTGGCTCATCGAGCCCGGCCAGGCGGTCGCCGCCGCCGACCCCGTGGCCGAAATCGAGACCGACAAAGTCACGCTGGAGGTCCCCGCCCCGGCCGCCGGCGTGCTGACCGAGACGCTGGTCGAGCCCGGCCAGGAGCTGGGCCCGGGCACCGTGCTCGGGCGGCTCGACCCGCAGGGCGACGCCGAACCGGCAGCCGACGCGGCGCTGGTC
>JBFJNB010000310.1:0-4155 GCA_041633655.1 Lysobacterales bacterium
CTGCGCAAGGTCGCCGAAGCCAAGGGGTTCGCCTTCAAGGAATAGCGGATCGTCTCAGCCGTCAATCCTCATGAGCCCCTTTTGGCGCGCCGCCAAAAGGGGCTACTCAGAATCGGGAGTGTCGCCCTCCCGGGTGAATTCCATGATCCAGTTGGTCTCCCATTCCCCGCTGTCCGGGTCTTGGTAGGCCTGTTCCCAGCGCGCCGTCGTTGCGGTGATGTCCTTCCACACAAAGCGCATCCGGTACTCGATCCCCTGGTGCCGCTCGGTGCCGTAGAACGTGCCGACCCCGTCCTCGAACCGGCCGCGCACCTGCTCCCTGAGGGTCGTGTTCCAGATGTCCATCCAGTAGATGGTCCACTCGCCCGTTTCCGGGTCGAAGGTACGCACGCTGACGCCTTCGAAATGGGCGCCGTCGACTTCGCCATAGGTCCGGTCCATGTTGGCCAGCCCGCCGAGCAACTGCCACGCTTCATAGCCGGTCTGGAAGCGGGTCCACTCGGTGCAGCCCGACATGACCTCCGTCAGCCGCTGGTGGCGAATAGTCCAGCGACCGGTCAAAAACCCAAAGTCACTCATAGTGAATTCCTTCGAACACCCTATCCTTTCACAAATCTCCTTTCGGCGGGACGCCAAAACAAACTACTCGAAGTCGGGAAATACGCTCGCGCCCGACTCCTGGTAAGCTTCGCTCCCGCGTCGTCTACAGGCACGAATAGACAACAATCTCCTGTTGGCCACGCCAACGGGAGCGAAAGGAATTCGGTATGAAGAAAATCTACATAACGGCTTCGGAGTTGCTGCAGGATTCGTTCCGGCTGGCCGCCGAGATCCACCGCAGCGGATTCCGGCCGGACTTCATCGTCGGGATCTGGCGCGGCGGCACGCCGGTCGGGATCGCGATCCAGGAGTACTTCGATTTCGTCGGCGTCAAGACCGACCACATCGCGGTACGCACCTCGTCCTACACCGGGATCGGCCAGCCCGGCAAGGTGATCCGGGTGCACGGGCTGCACTACATCATCGAGAACTGCAACGCCGAGGACTCGCTGCTGGTGGTCGACGACGTGTTCGACTCCGGCCGCAGCATCGAGGCGCTGCTGGCCGAGCTGAACGCGAAATGCCGCCGCAACATGCCGGAAACGGTCCGGATCGCCTGCCCCTGGTACAAGCCCGACAACAACCAGACCAAACACAAACCCGATTTCTACCTCCACCAGACCGACGAGTGGATCGTATTTCCGCATGAACTCTCAGGGCTAACGCTCGAGGAAATCGGCGCCGGCAAGACCGAGCTGGCCCCGGTCCTGGAGCTGTTCGAGCGCCGCGACGAAGCGCAGTCCTAGCAAAGGGGCGGATCACTGGCTATTTTTGGGAGGTCAGGGGAATCAACCGCAGCGACCCGCCGTACTTGGTTCGCGGGGGCAGGCAGAGCCCGAAAGGCCATTCGAGGGCAGACGCTCTTGGTCTGACGGCTTGTAGGGCCCGGTTCGAGGAAATGAAGGGTGGCATTCGATTGGCCCCGCAACCCAATAATCCTGACGCTGGCCGCGCGCAACGCGGCGCTGGAGGCGAGCTACCGGGAACTGCTGGAGGCCCACCGCGAGCAGGGGGCGCTTATCGGTGAACTGCTGCAACAGCAGGAAATGCTGCAGCGCCAGGTGAGCGTGCTGCTGGCCGAACAGGAGGAAAGTGTCGCCGCTTCCCGATAGCGGTTGACGGCTTTGCTGGAGCCTCGCCGCGGGTTCGGCGAGGCGCCCGCGCGCCGCACCAACCACGGTGTTACGAGCGCTCGCGCTCGAGCAAGGTGTCCAGGCCCTTGCGGTACCGCTCGTACGCGGGCCCGGCGGACGCCAGTTGCCGGGCCTTGTCGAAGTGGCTCTCGGCCTTGTCGCGATCGCCGCGGCGGTAATAGGACTTGGCCAGCGCGAAGTAGAACTCGTGCTCGTCCGGCTTCATCGCGACCGCCCGCTTCAGGTGCGCTATCGCCTCCTTGTAGTCGCCCGCCTGATAGGCGCGCTCGCTCAGCGCCAGCCGGTAGTACGGGTTCTTCAACCGAAAACGTTCGATCCCGGCGAGCTGCTCCTCGGCCTCCTCCAGTCGACCGATCTTCTGATACAGCACCGCCAGGTTATTGATCGCCGACCAGTTGCGGTCGTTGAGCTCCAGCGCCTTCTTGAACGCGGCCTCGGCGGCGACGTATTCGCTCGCGCGGCTGTACGCGGTGCCCAGATTGGACCAGATGTAGTCGATTCTCGGATCGGTCACGATCGCCTTCTTGAAGTAGATCAGCGCGGCTGAGTTGTTGCCCGCCTGCAGGAAGTCGGCCCCGATATTGTTGTAGTACTCGGCCTTGGCCCACTCGTCGCTGACCACCTGGGCATCGTGGATGTACTCGGTATCGATGTGGATGAAGTCCATCACGTAGCTGCGTCCGCCGGCCAGCCGGCCCTTGACGTTGATGTGGCGGCTGAGCAGGTACAGATCGTCGGTCTTGGTCCACGACTGCCCCAGCGATACGTCCTGGTAGCGGGCATCGAGCCCGACGTAGCGCCCGAGCGCCACGTAGAGATTCGAGAGCGTCAGGCAGTTGCCATTGCGGTAGCGGAACGCGTCCACCGCGCTGCGGGTCTTGGCCTGATCGTACTGAAAACCCAGCAGGCCGGCCTGGGTGATGACGTAGCGCAGCATCTGCGCGCGGTCGTAAGGGTCACGGAATTCGGTCAGGTATTTCTTGGCGAAGCGCTTCATCTCGGGGGTCAGCGCCAGCACGTCGACGTCGGCCACGTCGCGGGCCCGGCCCAGCGGGGTGGTCTCGAGGGCTTCGATCTCGGACAGCTCGCCATGCCCTCCCGGGCTGGGTGCGCTCGGCCGCCCGGTGGTCGCGCACCCACCCGCGAGCAGCGCGGCCAGTAACGCCGCGCCGGCGGCAGTCGGGGCTTTGATGCGCGAGTTCTTCATCAGCGGTCGCGAACTTCGGCTCTCTCGACCTAAGACCGGAGAACCGTCGATAAGATTCCCAACGCCCGCCCGCGCTCGGCGCGGGTTCCATCAACCCGGTTCGGTGCCGACGCTCGCCGGGGCCACCAGCGACACCAGGGTCCAGCCCTCCTTGGCCTCGACCGCGGCGGGGTCGTCGACTACCCGCAGCCGTCCTTCGGGGGTCAGCGCAAACAGTATCATCGCACTCTCGCCGTGCGCGCTGGAATAGGCCGAAAGATCGAATTCGGCGCTCAGGCGGGTCGCCTTGATCTGCTCTCCGCGGGCCAACCGCCAGGCCAGCTTGGACCAGGTCACGCGCCCGCCAAACAGCGGTTTGGCCCGCAGCGCCGCCGCCACCTCGCGCTGCTCGAGCGCCTTTTTCCCGCTGCCGAGGACGTAGATGTTCTTGGGACCGAAGTCGGGCCGAAAACGGGTGAACGCCAGCGCGTCGTGGTCGGGGCGCCGGCTCATCAGGAACAGCCGCGTCATGCCGCTCAGGTCCATGTTGATCTCGGCGTGCTCGGAGAGCGGATTGCCGAAATAAGTGGCCAGCCCGGCCATCCGCGCCTCGTTGATCGCGTCCCAGTGGTCGTCGGCGATCAGCACCTCGATCTCCAGTTTTCTCAGCGCCTGGGCGATCGCCAGCGAAACCTGGTTGGCGCCGATGATCAGCACCCCCTGGGCCCCCGCCTGCGACTGGCCCAGCGCGCGCGCCAGCCACCCGGCGGTGGCGCTTTGCAGCACCACGGTCCCGATGATCAGAACGAAGGTCAGCGACACCAGCGCCTCACCGCCGGGCACGCCGAGATCCGCGAGCCTGAGCGCGAACAACGACGAAACCGCCGCGGCAACGATCCCGCGCGGCGCCACCCAGGCCAGCAGCAGCCCCTCGTTACGGGCGATGCCGGTGCCGATGCTGGAAATCGCGACCGACAGCGGCCGCGAGATCAACTGCGCGAACGCGAGTAGCGCCAGCGCGCCCCAGCCCAGGGTCTGCACCGGACCCAGATCGAGCCGCGCCGCAAGCATGATGAACAACATCGAGATCAGCACCACCGAGAGGTCTTCCTTGAAGTCGAGAATCTCCTCCAGGTGGACCCCGCGCATGTTGGCCAGGATCAGGCCCATGATCGTGACCGCCAGCAGACCCGATTCGTGCTCGATCTGATTGGC
>JBFJNB010000311.1:0-4154 GCA_041633655.1 Lysobacterales bacterium
CGGCGGGTCGCCCGGCCGCGGCGGACCGTAGTCGACCGGGAAATCCCGCCCGGTGACCTGCTTGACCGTGTCGGCCACCTGCTTGACCGAAAAGCCCTTGCCGGTGCCCAGGGTGTAGGCGTGCGCGCCGCGACTGCTTTCCAGGGTCTGAAGTGCCAGCACGTGGGCGCGCGCGAGGTCGTCGACGTGGATGTAATCGCGGATGCAGGTGCCGTCCGGGGTCTCGTGCTCGGTGCCGTTGATCGTGAACCCTTCCCTGCCCCCGGCGGCCGCTGCCAGCGCCAGCGGAATCACGTGGGTCTCGGGCCGGTGCAGCTCGCCGATCTCACCATCGGCGTCGGCCCCGGCCGCGTTGAAGTACCGCAGCGAGATCGACTTCAGCCCGTAGGCCTGCCCGAAGTCCTTCAGCGCCTGCTCGACCGCGAGTTTGGTGCGCCCGTAGGGATTGATCGGGAGCTGCGGGTGGCGCTCGGGGATCGGCACACGGCGCGGTACCCCGTAGGTGGCGCAGCTCGACGAGAATACGATTTGGTCGATCCCGTGGCGGCGCATGCACTCGAGCAGGGTCAGGGTGCCGATCACGTTGTTGTGGTAGTACATCCACGGGTCGCGCACCGATTCACCCACGTAGGCGAACGCGGCAAAGTGCATCACCGCTGCCGGCTGGTGCTCGAGCATCGCCCGATCCAGCTTGGCGCGGTCGCCGATGTCCAACTTCAGGAGCGGTCCCCATTTGACCGCCCAGCGGTTGCCGCGTGAGAGGTTGTCCACCGTGATCGGCCGGTAGCCGGCCCGCGCCAGCGCCTTGCAAGCGTGCGAGCCCACGTACCCCGCACCGCCGGTTACCAGCACCACCTTATTCATTTCAGGCCGAGCAGCTCGCGGAAATAGCCGATCGTGTGCTCGAGCCCTTCTTCCAGCTCGATCCGCGGTCTCCAGTCGAGCAGCTCGCGAGCCAGCGTGATGTCGGGCTGGCGCTGGACCGGGTCGTCGGCCGGCAGCGGGTGGTGCTCGATGGTGGACTTGGACCCGGTCCGGGCGATCACGGCCTCGGCCAGACGGCGGATCGTGAACTCGTTGGGGTTGCCCAGGTTGACCGGCCCGGTCACCTCCGGGTCCGTCGCCATCAGCCGCATCAGCCCCTCGATCAGGTCGTCGACGTAGCAGAACGAGCGGGTCTGCGAGCCGTCCCCGTACAGGCTCAGTGGCTCGCCCTTGAGCGCCTGGACGATGAAATTCGAGACCACCCGACCGTCGGCCGGATGCATCCTGGGTCCGTAGGTGTTGAAGATCCGCGCGACCTTGATCGGCTGCCCGTGCTGTCGCTGGTAGTCGAAGAACAGGGTCTCGGCGCAGCGCTTGCCCTCGTCGTAGCAGGCGCGCGAGCCGATCGGGTTCACGTGGCCCCAGTACGTCTCCGGCTGCGGGTGCACGGTGGGGTCGCCGTAGACCTCGCTGGTCGAGGCCTGCAGAATCGGGATGCGCAGACGCTTGGCCAGGCCCAGCATGTTGATCGCGCCATGGACCGACGTTTTGGTCGTCTGCACCGGGTCGTGCTGGTAGTGCAGCGGAGAGGCCGGGCAGGCCAGATTGTAGATCTGGTCGACCTCGACATAGAGCGGAAAGGTCACGTCGTGGCGCAAAAGCTCAAAGCGCGGATGGGTCAGAAGATGCGCGACGTTGTCCTTGGTGCCGGTGAAAAAATTGTCCAGGCACAGCACCTCGTGACCGCTGGCGAGCAGCCGATCGCACAGGTGAGAGCCGAGAAACCCGGCGCCGCCGGTGACCAGCACCCGGGTGCGGGCGTGGTAGTTGCCGCGTTTGCGCCGGGCATTTTCCGGCGGCCTCTGCTCCTCGATCGGGGTCATGACGCCCGGGCGCGTACCGGAATCGCGCCGAGGGTGGAGTCCCCGTGGGTGCTCGTCCCGCGGCCGATACCGTAGTAGGTGAAGCCGATCGCGGCGAGGCGTTCGGGATCGTAGATGTTGCGCCCGTCGAAGATCACCGGCTGCTTGAGCTGAGCGGCGATGCGCCCGAAATCGGGGCTCCAGAAGCTCTTCCACTCGGTGACGACCACCAGGGCGTCGGCGCCTTCGAGCGCGGCGTACTGCTTGTCGACCAGTTCGAGACCGGCGCGATCGGAGAACACGCGCTGCGCTTCGGCCCGCGCCTGCGGGTCGTATGCGGCGACCGTGGCCCCGGCGGCCAGCAGCGCCTCGATCAGGGCCACGCTGGGCGCCTCGCGCATGTCGTCGGTGTTGGGTTTGAACGACAGCCCCCAGAGCGCGAACCGGCGCCCTCTCAGATCGGTCCCGAAATGGTGCGCGATCTTGCCGGCGAGGAGCTGTTTCTGGTCGCGATTGACGGTTTCGACCGCCTGGAGCAGGCGGGGCTCGTAGCCGCACTCCTGCGCGGCGCGGTTCAGCGCCTGGACGTCCTTCGGAAAACACGAGCCGCCGTAGCCGCAACCGGGATAAATGAAGGCAAAGCCGATCCGCGGGTCGGATCCGATACCGATGCGCACCGCCTCGATGTCGGCGCCGAGGCGCTCGGCCAGATTGGCCATCTCGTTCATGAAGCTGATCTTGGTGGCCAGCATCGCGTTGGCCGCGTACTTGGTCAGCTCGGCCGAGCGCACGTCCATCGCGATGACCTTCTCGTGGTTGCGGTTGAACGGCGCGTAAAGCTCCTTGATCCGTGCCAACGCCTCCGGGTCGTCGCTGCCGATCACGATCCGGTCGGGTTTCATGCAATCCTCGATCGCGGCGCCCTCCTTCAGGAATTCGGGGTTGGACACGACCGTGAACTCGATCTCGACCCCGCGTCGCTCGAGCGCCGCCGATACGGTCGCGGCGACCTTTTCGGCGGTGCCCACCGGGACCGTCGACTTGTTGACGATCAGCTTGCGCGAGCGCATGGTTGTGCCGATGCTCTCGGCCACCTCCAGCACGTGCTTCAGGTCGGCGCTGCCGTCCTCGCCGGGCGGGGTACCGACGGCGATGAACAGGTATTCTCCATGGGCGACCGCGCGGGCCACGTCGGTCGTGAACTGAAGCCGCTCGGCGGCGACGTTTTCGTGCACCAACTCCTCCAGGCCCGGCTCGAAGATCGGAATTTTTCCGTCGTTCAATGCCGCGATCTTGCCTTCGTCGACGTCGACGCACACCACGTGGTTGCCGGTTTGGGCCAGACAGGAGCCGGAGACCAGCCCCACGTAGCCGGTGCCGAAAATAGTGACTTTCATAGCGTTCCTGCCATTAGAGTGATTCCTGCGCCCCGGCTGGAACAGGCAGATCCCGGTCGGCGCGCGGGTCCGCACGCGCGGCGGACCGCGCCGGCAAGCACCGGGAGTACCAGGCCGTCGTTCAGTTGGGGCTGGCGATCGGGTCGACCCGATTCGGCGCCTCGTCGCCGGGTACCGGTACGAACACGATATCGCTGGGACCGAGAAGCGCGGCCAGGGCAATCTGGTCGCACTGCCGCGAGGCCGACACGGCTGCCCGCACCAGCAGGACGGCGCTGGCGTCGACCAGATCCAACTCATCGGTGAGCTGGCGGTGCAGTTCCCGGGTCTGTTCGTCGGCGTCGGGATTGGCAACCACGAAGGTCGCCCCGGGCGCGACGACGCCCTCGAGCTGGATCACCTCGCTCGGGCGGCGTTCGCCGTTGCGGAAAATCTCCAGGTAATAGCCGCCCCGGTTGAGATCGATCCACGCCGGCGTTCCGTTGAACACCTCGACCGCGTCCAGCTTTTCCTCGCCGTTGATGACCTCACTGAGCACCACTCGAGGCTCGTCGCTGGGCGGGCACTGCGGCGGATAGGCGCCCAGAGTCGTGCCATCGCTGAGCTGCCACGGCGGAATCGCATCGAATTGATTGGTTTCGTTGCCGTCCGGCTGACATTGGGTCGGCAGCCGGGCGAGCGGCGAACCCAGCGGCGGGATCTCGGGCTCGTCGTCGGTCAGCGGAACCTGGCCGACGGCGTCCGCCACGTAACCCTGAATCTGCCTTTCCAGCGAGCCGAAATGGCGGGCCAGCTTGTACCGGATCAGCGCGCTCTTGCTCACTTCGGCCTGCGTGGGCTCCTCGTCCTGGCCGGCCCGGAACGCGCCGGCGACGATCGCGGTGACGCTGTCGCAGGTGCGCGCCTCCCA
>JBFJNB010000312.1:0-4150 GCA_041633655.1 Lysobacterales bacterium
CCAGACGTTAATGCAGCAGGTGTATCTTCCGAAGTGGATTTTTCCGGCGGTCACCTTCATCAGCGATACGTTCAAGTTCTGTATCACGCTGGGGCTGCTGCTGGCGTTCCTCTGGCTGTTCGGTTATCCGGCGACGGGCGCCTATCTGGCGCTGCCGATCCTCATTGCGATCGAAATCCTGCTGACGTTGGGTGTGCTCCTGCTGGTTGCCGCGAGCGTGCCGCTGGTGCCGGATATCCGCTTTCTGGTCAATCACGTGCTGACGCTGCTGATGTTCGTCTCGGGGATTTTCTTTTCCGCCGAGCGGCTCCAGCCAGAACAGCGAGAACTGTTCTATCTGAATCCAGTTTCCTACCTCATCGAGGCCTATAGGCTGGTACTGCTGGAGGGCACCTGGCCTGAGTTTTCACGCCTGCTGCCGGCGGCCGTCACCGGAGTGCTGACGCTGCTGGCAGCACTCTGGATCCTCCGGCGCCTGGATCGGGAGTATCCAAAGATCGTGCGCACGCGCTGACTGGCGATCCTCACCCAGGGTCTACCGCGACGCCGATCACGGCGCTGCTGGTGAGTTGGCCCGGTCCAAGACCACCGATCAGCAGTCCGGCTTGATTGCCGGCGACCAGCAGCAGCCCGCGGTGGTCCATCGATGGTCGGCTCAGCGACGCCTGGACATGCCACCTGCCGTCGGCCGGCGAATAGCTGAATACCGCCTCGAGGGGCTGAGCCGGCACGCCGTCGTAGCCGATCCCGTCGTAGTTGTAGGGATTGTCGGTGCCACCCGCGAACACGATTCGCGCACCGCTCGGCAACTCGATCCCCGCGGCCCCGGCGCGGTAGGTCGGCGCACCCGGGTGGGGTGGCAGCGGTCGCCAGGATATGCGAGTGGGATCGACCGGGTCGATCTCGCCGCGGTAGCAGGCATCGGAGATCACGAATCGCCGGCGCTCCCCCTCGCTCGCCGGCGGCACCACCTTGACCCCGTCGCAGATCACCAGCGCGCCGCCGGCCAGACCACCGGCGTGACCGAACAACGGCGGCCCGGGATACGGCGTGGCCTGGAGCCAGGATCGGGTCTGGGTATCGAGGACCTGCACGTTGGTCACATTGTCGGTGTGGTGCCAGCCGGAAACCAGATAGACGTAGCGGTCGCGATAGACCCCGGAAACCGCGTCGTCGACCGGGACCGGCATCGGAGGCAGTTCCTCGTAGCGACGGGTCTGCGGATCGAAGCGGTAGACCTCGGGGGTCGAGACTTCGACGCCGTCTTCGGCAACCGTGTAGCCACCGAACAGGTAGATCCGGCCGGCGACCGTCTCGGCCGTCGCGGCCAGCCGCCCCGCACCGCCCGGCACCGGCGGCAGCTCACTCCAGCGGCCGGTGCGGGAGTCGTATTCGAACGCACGATCGGTCACGTCGCGCCAGGTCTTGCCGGCCAGCAGCCCGAGGAACGAATACAGGCGGAAATGGTCGCCCGCGTCCAGCGCCGCGACCGCGTTGTTGGACACCGCGACCGGCAGTGGGGCGATCGCCTCCGCTCCCGGCGGTGTCCGCTCCGGGGCGCACCCGGCGGCGATCAGCGCCAGCGCCACCAAAGGCGCTCGGAACCGGCACTTGCGCAAATTCATGGGATTTCGTCCGCGTCGAGCAGCTCGGTCACCCGGGTCGGGTCGAACGGCCAGCCCAGCTCGGCCCCGGTTGCGGGGTGCTGCAACACCGGAATCCGGTCCCGGTAGCGTTCCAACAGTTCGAGGTCGGTGGCGATGTCCACTTCCCGCACCCGGGCGCCGGCAGCCCTGGCGATCGCCGCGGCGTGCTCGCACAGGCCGCAACCGTCGCGGCGATAGAGAATCAATGCCCGGTTCACAGCGCCGATATACAATGGGCCTGCCGGGCAATGCAACCCAAACGGACGACACCGAATGGCCGTCAGCACCTTCGATCTGTTCAAAATCGGGATCGGGCCTTCCAGCTCCCACACGGTCGGGCCGATGCGCGCCGCGGCGACCTTCGCGACCCGATTGCGCGAAAAAGGCCTGCTGGACCGGGTCGCCGCGGTCCAGGTCGAGCTGTTCGGCTCGCTCGGGCACACCGGCCGCGGTCACGGCAGTGACAAGGCGATCATGCTCGGGCTGGAGGGCGAGCAACCCGATCGGGTCGACCCGGACGCGATCGAGGCGCGGCTGGCGAAGATCGCCGAGAACCGGCGCCTGGACCTGGGCGGCGACCACGCGATCGCCTTCGATCCGAAGAAGGACCTGGTGTTCCACAAGCGCCAGCGGCTGCCGTTTCACTCCAACGGCATGCGTTTCCACGCCACCGACCCGGACGGCAACGAGTTGCGGAAATCCGACTACTATTCGGTTGGCGGCGGTTTCGTGGTCAACCATGACGACGCCGCGGCCGATCGGATCGTCGCCGACACGACACCGGTCAAGTACCCGTTTTCGAGCGGCGACGAGCTGCTAGCGCTGTGCGACAAGCACGGGATCACGATCGCGGAGCTGATGTTCGAGAACGAAAAGGCCTGGCGCGGCGAAGACGAAATCCGCGCGCGGCTCGACGCGATCTGGGACGCGATGCAGGCGTGCATCGAGCGCGGGATCCGCTCCGAGGGGGTGCTGCCCGGGGGGCTCAAGGTCAAGCGGCGGGCGCCGGCGATGTACCGGCTGCTGAGCGAGCGGCCGGAAGCGGCGCTCAAGGACCCGCTCAACATCCTCGACTGGATCAACCTGTACGCGCTGGCGGTCAACGAAGAAAACGCCGCCGGCGGGCGGGTCGTGACCGCCCCGACCAATGGCGCGGCCGGGATCATCCCGGCGGTGCTGCGCTACTACGATCGGTTCTGTCCCGGCGCCAACCGCGCCGGGGTCCACGACTTCCTGCTGACCGCGGCCGCGATTGGGATTCTGTACAAGGAAAATGCATCGATCTCGGGCGCCGAGGTCGGCTGCCAGGGCGAGGTCGGGGTGGCCTGCTCGATGGCCGCCGGCGGGTTGACCGCCGCGCTGGGTGGCAGCATGCCCCAGGTCGAGAACGCCGCCGAGATCGGGATGGAGCACAACCTGGGATTGACCTGCGACCCGATCGGCGGGCTGGTCCAGATCCCGTGCATCGAGCGCAACGCGATGGGCGCGATCAAGGCGATCAACGCGCAGCGGATGGCGATGCGCGGCGACGGCAAGCACCGGGTGTCGCTGGACAAGGTCATCAAGACCATGCGCGACACCGGCGCCGACATGCAGACCAAGTACAAGGAGACCTCGCGCGGCGGGCTGGCGGTCAACGTGATCGAGTGCTGAGAGGCTGCGGTCTCGTCGTTGTAACCTCTCTGGCGCCGATGCGTATTATGCCCATTGAGACAGCGAGGGCGCGACGATGCAACGAAATCCGCTTTGGCCGGCGCTGGCGGCGCTCATCGCGACCGGCTGCGCGTCCGAGCCGCGGTATGCCGATACCCCGGTCGGCGCGCCCCGGCTGATCGAGCTGCCGGTGGCCGAGCACGACCGGGTGCTGATCCGGATTCCGGCCGGAGACGTGCGCATCGTCGGCACCGGCGGCGACCGGCTGCGCGGCGAGCTGATCCTCAAATGCCCGGATGCCACCGGGCGCTGTGCCCGGCGCCTAAGCGAGGTAGAGTTCGTGGGCTTGGTCAAGCCCGGCGCAGTGGACCTGCGCCTGACTCACGATCGCAGCTACCGTTATCGCGACGGATCCCTGAAGGCCGTCATCGAGGTGCCGCGCGCCCGTGAACTCGAAGTGCGGATGACCGCCGGCGACCTGGAGATCGACCGGGTCGACGCCTGCCTCACGGTGCACATGGGCGCCGGCGACGTCGGGATCCGGGCACCTGCGGGCCGAGTGGGCCGGGTGAAGCTCGACGCCGGTGTCGGCGATGCCGGCCTGACGGCCGGCGGCCGCCACATCGAGGCTCCGCGCTCCTGGCTGATCGGAGCGGAGCTCGACTGGGGGCCCGGCGCCGGGGCGTGCGATATGGTGGTCGACCTGCGGGCCGGCGACATCGACGTCAGCCTGGTGGACTAGCGCCGGAAAATCTCCGCGACCCGGTCCATAATGGAGCGATGGCCGGCTTACGAACGCGAGTCAATCGAGCCTGCGCCGCGGTTGTAGTGGCGGCGCTGCTGCTGCCCGC
>JBFJNB010000313.1:0-4140 GCA_041633655.1 Lysobacterales bacterium
CCCGGATCGGGCTGCCGCCGGTGATGGTCGATACCGATCGCCTGGTCGAGGTCGACCTGAACGACTACACCCACGTGCTGATGGTCGACGGCGAATACGAGCGCCTGGACCCGGAATGGGCCGAGCGCCTGCGCCCGTGGATCGCCGGCGGCGGGGTGCTGGTCGCGACCCAGCGCGCGGCCGCCTGGGCGACGGTGCAGGGCTTGCATCTGGAGCCGCCCGAGCCGGCACCAGGGGCGCCGATTGAGTCGGGGGTGGAGGCCGCGCAGCCCGAGGCACCGGCGGCGGAGAGGCCGCCGCGCCCCTCTCGCCCGTACGGCGAGTACGCGAACGATCACAGCGCCACCGTGATCGGCGGCGCAATCGTGGCCGCCGCGGTCGACACCACCCACCCGCTGGCGTACGGGCTGCGGCGCGACCGGCTGGCACTGTTTCGCCAGGGAACCGTGTTCCTGAAGCCGGCCGAGAACCCCTACGAGACGCCGCTTCAGTACCTGGACGAGCCGCTGATCTCCGGCTACCTCGGGCCCGAGCGCCGCGCGCAACTGGCCGGCTCGGCGGCCGCGATCGCGACCAAGCGCAAGCGCGGCGCGGTGATCCGGCTGCCCGACAACCCCAACTTCCGTGGCTTCTGGTACGGTACCAACCGCCTTTACTTCAACGCGCTGTTCTTCGCCCAGATCCTGGAGGAGACCCCGCTGGCCGACACCGAGACCCGACTGTGATGAGCGGTTCCAATCCGGTGCTCGACGACCTGATCGGGCTGCTCAAGCTGGAGCGCCTGGAGGTCAACCTGTTTCGCGGCCAGAGCCGCGACATCGGCTCCAAGCAGGTCTATGGCGGGCAGGTGCTGGGGCAGGCGCTGTCGGCGGCCGCCTACACGGTCGAAGAGCGCACGATCCACTCGCTGCACGCCTATTTCCTGCGCCGCGGCGACATGCACGCACCCATCATCTACGAGGTCGACCGTCAGCGCGACGGGCGGAGCTTCTCCAACCGCCGGGTGGTCGCGATCCAGCACGGACGCCCGATCCTGAACCTGGCGGCCTCGTTCCAGGTCGCCGAGGAGGGGCTTATCCACGCCCAGCGCGCGCCCGAGGTGCCGCGGCCGGAGGAGTTGCCGGAACCGGCCGACAGCATCGCCGGGATCGACAAGCTGCCCGCCAAGATGCGCCGCTTCCTGCTCGAGTTCCGGCCGTTCGATTTCCGCTGGGTCGAGCCGCCCCAGTACGAAAACCCGCAGCCGGCCGAGCCGCGCCGGCACCTGTGGTTCCGCACCGCCGGAAAACTCCCGGACGACCCCGACCTGCACCGCTCGCTGATGGCTTACGCGTCCGACTACGGGCTGTTGACCACGGCGCTGCTGCCGCATGCGATGTCGCTGCTGAGCGAAAACCTGCAGCTGGCCAGCCTCGATCACGCGATCTGGTTCCACCGCCCGTTTCGGATGGACGAGTGGCTGCTGTACTGCTACGACAGCCCGACCGCGGTCAATGCGCGCGGCTTGAGCCGCGGCCAACTGTTCGACCACGGCGGCACCCTGGTCGCCTCGGTCACCCAGGAGGGCCTGATGCGGGTGTGGCCCGAGGGCTCTTCATGACCGTCCCGAACTAACCAGTCAGCCGCCGCCGTATCATGCGGCAGATCCTCGGCGCTGATCCGGCAACCGTCCGCCGTCATCGGGTCGATGAAATCGTCAAGCGCCAGAATTTCTTCGGGCAACCAAACGCCCGGCTCGATTTCGGCACCGGTATCGAGCCAACGCACCAGTTCGATCACGAACCGGGCGGCGGTCTCCGCGACGCCGTGTCGGCCCGCGGCGGCGACTCGGCGGGTGACGTGCTTCCCGGCGGCCTTCACCATCAGCATCCAGCCGCTGCCCTCATGGGCCCCCTTGATCAATGGCCCGGCCAGCCGACCGGCCAGAGCGTTGAACCTCCTGTTCCCCATCAGGCGCCCGATGCGCGGCTTGGCGAGCCCGTGCAACAACGCGCCGAGCCCCTTCGATTCCAGGCTGAGCCACGAGGCGCAGTTCGCCACGTCGAGCGTGTCGCGATAGAAAAACTGGTCCGGAAACGCGAACCGGTAGGCCGTGCGACGGCCCAGCGGGGCCGGGAAGTCAATGGCTCGCGATTCAGCGTAATTGGTCGTCGCGCGGCCGTACCTGCCTTCCATAATTGGAAATTGGCAGGTCAGATCGAGCAGCTCGCGCAGGCGCAGCTCGCTGGTATTCGTACCAACCTCGAGGTGGGTATACGAGTGCAGTGCCTCCGCTCGCTGCGCCACCTTGGCGGCGAACCCGGCCATCAGATTGATCAGCCCCGGCGAGAGCCCGCAGCCCACGATCAGACGGGCACCTTTCTCCGCGGCCCGATCCTGCATCGCGATCGTGCCGGCGATCATCTGGTAATCAACCGTGAGGTCGATGTATCGGAGCCCCTTTTCGATTGCCGCGGCCGCCAGATAGGGCTTTTTGCGTTGCCCAGCGCAGTTGATGATCAAACCGACCTGTTCGAAATTGCCCGGTAAAGAGGCCGGGTTGTTCACGTCAAGGCGGCGGTCGGTGATACGTAGATCCGACTCAGTGGAAAAGTCGCGCGCGCGATCGCGGTCGCGACCGGCGATGATCACGTGGTGTCCGAGTTCCTTGACCAGCCCGCGCGCCACGAGCGATCCGACGCGCCCGTAGCCCCCGACCACCATCGTGTGCAGAACCCGACTCCGGGCTTCCTCGCTCAAAGCCCCGCTCCCTCTTCAGTCCAGGGCGCCCAACAAGTTCAACCCCCTTGATAGCGCGGATTGGTTTGCCGTGCAAGGCGATTCGTTGGGGACCTGGGATCCGGGGACGGGGCTACCAGGAATTGCGCAGCTCCCTGAGCTTCAGAAACACGGTCCGCGGGTCGGGTTCTTCCGGCAGCTCCGGGAACTGCTCGCGCAGACGCTTGATGACCGTCGGGCTGCGCAGCCGGAAGAACGTGTTGATCTCCCGCTCCAGGGCGAGCGTCGTGACCAGCGCGTCGTCGGGGTCCTGGTCCTCCAATTCGTCGCGCAGCGCGCGGGCGCGCTGGTTGTCGGGCTCGCGGTCCAGCGTGAAGCCCAGGTTGTTGGTGATGTAGTCGTGGCCGGGATAGATCCGGGTGGTCTCGGGCAGGCGATCGAGCTGCCCGGCGAAGGTCCGGTACAGTTCCTCCGGGTGGCCACCGTTGTGGCAGTTGCCGGCGCCGGCGTTGAACAGCGTGTCGCCGCAAAAAAGGGCCGGCTGGTCGGTTTCCGACAACAGACAAATGTGGCTCATCGTGTGGCCCGGGGTGTCGAGCGCGCGCAGCTCCACGGTCTTGCCCACCTTGAGCACGTCGCCGGCCGAAAGCCCGCGGTCGATCCCGGCGATCCGGTCGCGCGCGTTTGCGTGCGCGAGCAGCTTCGCGCCGGTGGCCTGGATCATCGGCCGATTGCCGCCGGTGTGATCGCCGTGCTCGTGAGTGTTCAGGATCTGGGTGATCTCCCAGCCGTTCTCGCGGGCGCGGGCCAGGCACTTGCGGTGATCCAGCGGATCGACCGCCAGCGCCTCGCCGGTTTCCGGACACGCGATCAGGTAGTTGAAGTTGCGCCACGAATTCGCGGTCCAGATTTGTTCGACCAGCATGATTGCGATCCTTAAATGGGTGCGGATTTGATAGCCTGGATCGGCCCGTTCTGCAAGGAGTGATTGCGATGCGCTGCTCGATCTTGTCGTTGTTGATGGTCTTTGTCGGCGTCGCCGGCGCGGACTCGTGGGTCTTTCGCCACGTTGCGGTCGTCAGCCCGCACGAGGGTGTGGTGCGCGCGGATCAGACCGTGGTGGTTTCAGACGGACGCATCGCGGCGGTCGGGCTTGACGGCTCGGTTGCGATCCCGGCGGACGCCGGGACGATCGAGGCGAAAGGCCACTACCTGATCCCGGGGCTCGCCGAGATGCACGCCCACATCCCGCCGATGAGCAACCCAGAGTACCTGGACGAGGTGCTGACGCTGTACCTGAGCCAGGGGGTCACCACCGCGCGCGGGATGCTCGGCGAGCCGGGGCACCTGAAGCTGCGCGATGAGATCGCGCGCGGCGAGCGGCTCGGGCCGCGGATCTACACCTCGGGGCCGTCGCTGAAC
>JBFJNB010000314.1:0-4135 GCA_041633655.1 Lysobacterales bacterium
CGAGATGCTGGCCCAGTTGCCCGGCCTGCGCGACAAGCTGCGCGACCCCGATTCCGAGGCCGACCAGCAGCCGGACTACGCGCGCAACGAGCTGCGCTCGGTCAAGCCCGAGTACCTGGTCCTGCTCGGAATCTGCACCCACCTGGGCTGCTCGCCCCAGTACGTGCCCGAGCTGACCGCCCAGCCGTTCGATTCCGACTGGCAGGGCGGCTTCTTCTGCCCCTGCCACAGCAGCCGCTTCGACATGGCGGGCCGGGTCTACCAGGGCGTGCCGGCACCGGTCAACCTGGAAGTGCCGCCGCACAGCTACGTCGACGACACCCGGATCCTGATCGGGGTGGAAGCGCAAGGAGCCGCCTGATGAGAAAGCCCCAAGGTCCGATCCTGCGCGCGGCGACCGGCGTGCTGCACTGGTGCGACGAGCGGCTGCCGGTCATCGAATTCTGGAACAAGCACCTGGCGCGCTACTACGCGCCGAAAAACTTCAATCTCTGGTATTTCTTCGGCTCCCTGGCGCTGCTGGTGCTGGTCAACCAGATCGTGACGGGGATCTGGCTGACGATGCACTACAAGACCAGCGCGGCCGAAGCTTTCGCCTCGGTCGAGTACATCATGCGCGACGTGCCGTGGGGCTGGCTGGCGCGCTACATGCACTCCACCGGCGCCTCGGCGTTTTTCATCGTCGTCTACCTGCACATGTTCCGCGCGCTGATCTACGGATCCCACCGGCGGCCGCGGGAGCTGATCTGGATCTTCGGGGTGCTGATCTACCTGTGCCTGATGGCCGAGGCCTTCCTGGGCTACGTACTGCCGTGGGGGCAGATGTCGTACTGGGGCGCGCAGGTGATCATCTCGCTGTTCGGGGCGATTCCGGTCGTCGGCGAGGGGCTGGCCGAGTGGATCCGCGGCGACTACCTGATTTCCGACGCCACCCTGAACCGGTTTTTTGCGCTGCACGTGATCGCGGTGCCGCTGGCGCTGCTGGTGCTGGTGGTGCTGCACCTGGCGGCGCTGCACGAGGTCGGCTCGAACAATCCCGACGGGGTCGAGATCAAGAAGCTCAAGGGCCCTGACGGCGTGCCGCTGGACGGCATTCCGTTCCACCCCTATTACACGGTCAAGGACCTGGTCGGGGTCGGGTTCTTCCTGCTGATCTTCGCGTTCGTCGTGTTCTTCGCGCCGACCTTCGGCGGCTGGTTCCTGGAGCACGACAATTTCGTGCCGGCCAACCCGCTGGTGACCCCGGACCACATCAAGCCGGTGTGGTACTTCACGCCGTTTTACGCGATGCTGCGCGCGATCCCGGACAAGCTGTTCGGGGTCGTCGTGATGGGATCGGCGGTGATCATCCTGTTCTTCCTGCCGTGGCTGGATCGCAGCCCGGTGCGCTCGATCCGCTACCGGCCGTGGATCGCCAAGCTGTTTTTCGCGGTGTTCGTGATCGCGTTCATCGGGCTGGGCTGGCTCGGGGCGCAGTCCGGCTCGAGCCTGCAGACGCTGATGGCGCGGATTTTTACGCTGATCTACTTCCTGTTCTTTTTGGGGATGCCGTTCTGGAGCCGCTGGGGCCGGCACAAGCCGGTGCCAGAGAGGGTGACGAAATGAGCAGGATCATGTCAGGCCTGGTGCTGGTGTTGGCCACCGCGAACGGCTGGGGCGCCGGCCCGACGGTGAAGCTCGATCAGGCCCAAACCGACGTCGCCAACATCCAGATGCTGCAGCGCGGGGCGCGCATGTACGTCAACTATTGCGGGAGCTGCCATTCGGCCCAATACCTGCGCTACCGGCGGCTGATGGAGGACCTGGGGCTGACCGAGGCGCAGGTCAAGGAAAACCTGATCTTCTCCAACGCCAAGATCGGCGAGACGATGACGATCGCGATGCGCCCGGAGCATCAGCGCGACTGGTTCGGTGCGCCGGCCCCGGATCTTTCGCTGATCTCGCGCTCGCGCGGCTCCGACTGGCTGTATACCTACCTCAAGTCGTTTTACCTGGACCCGGATCGACCGCTGGGCTGGAACAACACGGTGTTTCCGCAGGTCTCTATGCCGAACCCGCTGTGGGAACTGCAGGGCATCCAGGAGCCGGTTTACGAGACCGTCGTGGACGACCGCGGCGAGTCCCGCCAGGTCGTGGCGAAGCTGAAACTGGCCCGCCCCGGCAGCCAGTCCGCGGCAGAGTTCGACGATTCGCTGCGGGATCTGGTCACGTTTCTCGAGTACGTGGGCGAGCCGGCCAAAATGAAGCGCGAATCGGTCGGCATCTGGGTGCTGCTCTACCTGGTGCTGTTCACGTTTCTCGCATACCTGTTGAAACTCGAGTACTGGCGCGACGTGCGATAGCGCAACCAAACCCTAGGAGAATGAATGTGGCAGTGAGTGCCCGAGGCCGTTCGATTATGGCGCTGTATTCATCGCCGACGTCGCTGCAGAGTCACCGGGTGCGCTTCGTGCTCGCCGAAAAGGGGATCAACGTCGAGGTCGTCGACGTGGACCCGGCCGATCCGCCCGAGGACCTGATCGACCTCAATCCCGATCAGACCACGCCGACCCTGCTCGACCGCGAGCTGTACCTGTACGACGGCGGGGTCATCACCGAGTACCTGGACGAGCGCTATCCGCATCCGCCGCTGATGCCGGTCGATCCGGTGTCGCGGGCGCGGTTGCGCCTGGCGATGTTCCGGCTGATGAAGGACTGGTATCCACTGGCCGAGATCCTGGAGGGCAAGGACAAGCGGGCCATCGAACGGGCGCGCAAGCGCCTGGCTGAGGATCTGGTCGCGTCCAACGACGTGTTCGCCGCGGCCAAGTTCTTCCTGAGCGACGAGCTGACCCTGGTGGATTGCGCGATCGCGCCGCTGCTGTGGCGCCTGGGTCATTACGGGGTCAAGCTGCCGACTGAAGGCGCCGCGGTGCGCCGCTACACCGAGCGCATCTTCGAACGCCCGTCGTTCCAGGCCAGCCTGTCCGAAGAAGAGCTGCAGATGCGCGAATGACTTCCAGCCGGCCCTATCTGATCCGCGCGCTGTATCAGTGGATCACCGACAACGAGCTGACCCCGCACATCGTGGTCGATGCCGACGCGCCGGGAGCAAGCGTTCCCGGCGGCACCGCCCAGGACGGCAAGATCGTGTTCAATATCGCTGCGCCGGCGGTTCGCGCGCTGGAGCTGGGCAACGAGCAGGTGACGTTCGAAGCCCGATTCGGGGGGGTCAGTCAGCGGGTGGCGGTGCCGGTCGGCGGAATCCTGGCCGTCTACGCGCGCGAAAACGGCCAGGGGATGATGTTTCCGCCCGAGGAGGAGGACTCGGCCCCGGCGCCCGAGGCGCCGAAGAGCGGCCCAGTGCTCAGGGTCGTCAAGTAGCAACCTCTGATTTATTCGATGACGCCCGCGACGGCGGCTTTGCGCCTGCTGGACAAGGCGCGAGGAATGAGGTTTGGTCATTCCAAATGAATGACGAGCAACACCGTTCCAGGAGGCGCAAAGGCCCGTCCCGGCCGGGTTTCGCCCCCGCAGGCCCCACTGCGGGGACAGAAACGCGGGTGCCATAGAATAGATCAGAGGTTCCCAAGCTGATCCACGTCCGCCAGCACCCGGCCGATGCGCGCTCCGTCGAGGATCGCCCAGGTCGCGCGCCGGCCCAGGATTTCGACCCGGCCCGAATAGCGTTCGATGCCCGACTCGCTGAACTCGAACCGAAAC
Organism: Lysobacterales bacterium; assembly: GCA_041633655.1. GTDB lineage: Bacteria > Pseudomonadota > Gammaproteobacteria > Xanthomonadales > SZUA-38 > JBFGYD01. The sequence continues at coordinate 3,703 of JBFJNB010000314.1, forward strand.
AGCCGTTCCCAGCACAGCCCGCCGTTCGGGCCGCGCCGCAGCCGGGTGCGGCTCAGCGCCACGGTCTGATCGAGAAACTGGACCCCGAGTTCCGAGCACAGGCGGTGGGCGCCGCGGCGCGCGCGGTCGCGCGCGGCCGCGGTATCGAGCCAGAACCACGCGACCGCGAATATGGCGATGAGGCAGGAGAAGGCGAGCATCGTGTTAGCGAAATGGGCCGTTGTTAGCTTAAGTTCAAGATCTGGTTGGCTCGAGTTCGAGGTCTAACGGGTACAATACACCACTCAAACAGGACCCTGCTGTGTGATCCAGGTACCCGGATACATACTGACGAAGAAGCTCGGCGTCGGCGGGATGGCCACCGTGTACCTGGCCCTGCAAACCTCGCTCCAGCGCCAGGTGGCGATGAAGATCATGGCACCGGCATTCGCCG